>DASQPY010000243.1:0-2966 GCA_035643735.1 Actinoallomurus sp.
ACACTCCGTCAGAGCGTCGGTCGTCCCCTGCTTCACACGAAGCACGGCCGACCCGCCGAATCCCCCGCCCCGGGGAGCCGGGAACTGGAGTCTTTGGGTGAACCCGCAGCGCGCCGCGCTCCGGTAGGGCGAACTCCGGCCCGAACCCGCAGCTGACCCGGCAGGCGGCAAGGAGAGGAGATCACCCCGTGGCGACCTCACACGCGCGGTATCGGCGATCCGGCCGTGCGGCGGGCCTGATGGCGGCCCTTGCCGTCACCGCAGCCCTCCTCGCGCCCGCCACCACTGCCGATGCCGCGCCCAAGCCGTCGGTCGCCGCGACCAAGAAGAAGCTGGCGAAGCTCAACAGCCAGGTCGACAAGCTCGTCGACCGGTACAACAAGGCCAAGTCCCAGCTGGACGCGGCCAAGAAACAACTGAAGATACTGAACGGCCAACTCGCCGTTGAGCAGCGCAACTATCAGGCCATGCACACGCGGGTGGCACAGATCGCGGCGGCCGCCTACAAGGACGGCACCCTCGACCACACCACGTCCCTGCTGGCCGCGCAGGACCCGAGCAAGGCGCTGGGCCAGATGTCGGCATTCACCCAGCTGGCCGGCAGCCGGAGCCAGGAACTGAAGGCGTTCGTCAACTCGGCTCAACGTCTCCACCGCGAACAGGCCATGGCGCAGTACGCCCTCGAAGTCGTCAGCCGCCACACGGCGAGCGTGAAAAAGCAGAAGTCGACTGTGGAAAAGGCGATCAACCAGCAGAAGGAACTGCTGCGCAAGGCTGGAGCGCTGGGCGGCTCTGGTGGCCCGATCGGCGGAACCTACACCGGTCCCGCCTCCGGGCCTCCTCGCGAAGCGCTGGACTACGCCTACGCCCAGCTCGGCAAGCCCTACATCTACGGCGGCACCGGCCCCAAAGGCTACGACTGCTCCGGACTGACCATGATGGCCTGGCGCGCCGCCGGTGTGAGCCTCCCCCGCGTCGTCCCCGACCAGTACGCCGCGACCCGCCACGTCGCAAAATCCGACCTGCAGCCGGGTGACCTCGTCTACTTCGACGGACTCGGCCACGAGGGCATGTACGTCGGCGGCGGCCGGTTCATCCACGCACCTCACACCGGCAGCGTCGTGAAGTTCGACAGTATGTCCAACCCTTGGTACGTCTCCCACTACGTGGGCGCCAGCCGTCCCTGACGACTTGTGGCGTCCCGAGCCGGACTCCGCATCCCAGGCTCCGGGCCCGGGGGGCGGACGGGCCGCCGGGTGAATCTCCTCGCGCGCCGAGGATTCCCGGGCGTGTCCCCAGTCGGGGGGAACTGGTGCGCTTTGGTCAGTGGTCGCCAGTTCCCCTCGGCCGGCCACCTGAGTCATGGGCCGGACATGTCGCGGGCGACCTTCTATCGCCGCGGCGTTAGCCGGGACCAGCTGGTTGCCGCACTCACCGAGAAGGCGACCGAAGCGTTCCGGGCCGCGCTGTGGCCTGCGCTCATCGGCACGGGCACCGCCGCCGAACGTCTGCGCGAGGCCCTTGAGGCGATGTGCGCAACGGCCGACAGGCATCTGCAGCTGCTGTCTGGGGTGTTCCTCGCACGGGGTGAACTCTTTCCGAGCATCGGCCCGGTGGCCCTGACCATGGATGTCTTCACCGAGCCGTTCGAACGCCTCCTCCTGGACGGAGTCGCCGACGGAACGCTGCGTGAGGTGCCACCCACCGCTACCGCGACCGTCCTGTTCAACATGGTCGGCTTGGGCTATGTCCACCTCCGCGCCGAGCAGCACTGGGCTCCACAGACCGCTCGGCGGTCAGTGATCGACCTCATTCTGCGCGGTCTCGTCGCGTCGTAGCACAACGATGACCGACACAAGGACCCGGTGCGCGTACGGCCCCCCGTACGCCTCTCCCAGCAAATCAAAGGTGAAGTGCCGCATCGCCAGCAGGTAAGTGCCGCCAAGGGTGACCGGTCCGCGGACCTCGTAGACCGCCGACCAGGGACACCGGTGGAATCTTCCGAGGCGCTCACCGATTCGGTCAGCAGCGAAGACGATCGCGGCCCCGGGGTGTCCCGGCACGGTCTGGGCCAAGCGCGACCTAGAGGGCCCGGTCGAGGGCTTCGGTCAGTGCGAGCGGGGTGATTTCGAGACGGTCGAAGCGCCAGCCGTCCTCGGTGCGGCGCGCCCCGTAGCGGTGGAACCCGGCCGCCACGGCCTCCGTCTTGTCGTCGATGACGAAGACGGCGATGTCGTTGGCCCGCACCGTGGCGGTCTCGCCGCCGACCTCGATGACGAGGCTGGACTTGTTGTGCAGGGTGCGGACGTACGTGTCGTGGCCCGAGCGCACGAGGCCGATGAGCGCCTCGATGCCGCGGGCCTCCCCGCGGGGGGACTTGACGACGACGTCCTCGGTGAAGAGCCGGTCGGTCTCGTCGTAGCGGCCCTCGTCGATCCACAGGCTGTGGCGGGCGACCAGGTCGGCGAGTTCGGCACGGTCGGCGAGTTCGCGGATCAGGGTTTCGGTGCTGGTCATGACGACATCCTTCGACTTGTTAGTAATACTAACGTTCGCTTCACTAATGAACCTAGGTCGTTAGTGCTACTAACGCAAGCGGCGTAGGCTGCCCGCATGGAGACCAGCGGCGACCTGCGATTCGACCACGGCGACGAGACCCCTGAGCGACTCAAGGGCCAGCTCTCGCGCCTCGTCGGGATGACGGCCGCCCAGACGCGGCGCGTCGCGGGCGACGCGCTCCGCGCGGTGGGCGCCCACAAGGACCACTTCGTGGTGCTCGCCGCGCTCGCCGAGTTCGGCCCCGCGAGCCAGGCGGCGCTCTCGGGCCGCACCCGGATCTACAAGAGCGACCTCGTCTCGGTCCTCAACGACCTCGCGGACGGCGGCTGGGTCCGCCGCGCCCCCGACCCGGCCGACAAGCGCCGCAACGTCATCACCATCACCGAGGACGGCGAGTGTCACCTCGC
>DASQPY010000244.1:0-2773 GCA_035643735.1 Actinoallomurus sp.
GCACGGCTACGACGCGCTCGCCCGGATGACCACGGACGAGGGCACCCACCGGCACACCACGCCGCTGCTGCCGAACGTCCACGCGCCGGCTCTGGTGATCATGGGCAGCAAGGACCCTGACTTCCCGGACCCGGCGGCCGAGGCCCGGTTCACCGCCGACCACCTCGGCGGCCCGGCCGAGGTGCTGAGCGCCCGGGTGCTGCCCGCCCTGGCACCGCTGACCGACCAGGGCGTGCGGCTGCGGGTCACCACCGGCCTGGCCGACGACCTGCTCGACGGGCTGCGCGCCGGGCGTTTCGACCTCGTCCTGTCCGCGATCCGCCCGCGCGGGCGTTCCGTGGTCGCCGTACCGCTCATGGACGAGGAGTTCGTGCTGGTGGCGGGGCCCGCGTGGGCCGACCGGATCGGCCCGGTCGGCCACGATGACACCGGTCCCCTGCACGAGGCCCCGCTGGTCGCCTACGCCGAGGACCTGCCCATCGTCCGCCGCTACTGCCGCCACGTCTTCCACACGCGTCTGACCAGGTCACCCGCCGTGGTCGTGCCCGACCTGCGCGGTGTGCTGGCGGCCGTCGTCGCCGGCGCCGGGATCACCGTGCTCCCCCGTTACCTCTGCGAGCGCGAACTCGGCTCCGGTGACCTGGTGACGCTTCTCGAACCGGAGGACCCGCCCATTAACACGGGCTTCCTCGCCCAGCGCTCGGGCGCGCCCCAACGCCCCCACGCGTCACCCTCGTCCGGGACCTGCTGATGCGAGCGGCCCGGTCCTGGTGATCGCCGGCGAGTGCGCTACGCGGGGCGGGCACGCAGGTGGGCGCGTTCGCCCTGGGGGCCGAAAAGGACGAGCAGTTCCACGGGGCGGTCGTCGGCGGATCCCATCCAGTGCGGGACGTGGGTGTCGAACTCGGCCACCTCGCCGGGCTTGAGCACCAGGTCCCGGTCGCCCAGGAGAAGGCGCAGCCGCCCGTCCAGAACGTAGAGCCACTCGTAGCCCTCATGCGTCTTCAGGTCCGGCTCGACCTGACCGCGCCGTGGCGGGATGACCATTTTGTGCGCCTGCATCCCACCCGCCCGGCGGCTCAGCGGCACGTACGTCATGCCCCGATGGCGGACCGGGCGCAGGTGCACGCGCGGGTCGCCGGTGTGCGGTGCGCCGACCAGCTCGTCGAGCGGCACATCGTACGCGTGGGCCAACGGGAGCAACAGTTCCAGGTTGGGACGCCGGCGGCCACTCTCCAGCCGCGACAGCGTGCTCTCGGAGATGCCGGTGGTCTGTGACACGTCGGCCAGAGTGAGCCCGCGCCGCCGGCGCAGGTCCCGCAGCCGTGGCCCGACGGCCGCCAGCACGTCGTTCAACTCGTCCATGGCCACCATCTTGCCGAACCGGCATGAGGAATTGCGATCTGGTGCGCACGACGGATAACTCATCCCCCGTACACGGACAAAAGGAGAGTTCTCGATGCCAGACCTGTTCGACCCGGTGACCGTCGGCGCGTGGACGCTGAGCAACCGGATCGTCATGGCTCCCATGACACGTAACCGGGCCGGAGCCGCGGGCGTACCCCGCGACATCAACGCGACGTACTACCGGCAGCGGGCCACCGCCGGCCTGATCGTCACCGAGGGCGTCCAGCCCAGCGCGACCGGGCGGGCTACCTGAACACTCCCGGCCTGTACACGGCCCGGCAGGTCGCGGGATGGCGTGCGGTCGCCGGCGCCGTCCACGCCGACGGTGCGTCGCCCAGCTCATGCACACCGGACGCGTGGCCCACCCCGACAACAAGGACGGTCACGAGACCGTCGCCCCCAGTGCCATCGCCGCACCCGGCGAGATGGTCACCGCCCGCGGCCCCCGGCCACACCCCGTACCGCGCGCGCTGGAGACGGCGGAGGTCCGATCCGTCGCCGAGGAGTTCGCCCATGCCGCACGCTCGGCCGTCGAAGCCGGCCTGGACGGCGTCGAACTGCACGCGGCCAACGGCTACCTGCTCCACCAGTTCCTGGCCCCTCCGCCAACCGGCGCACCGACGCTTACGGCGGCTCCCCCGCAGCCCGGGCCCGGTTCGTCATCGAGGTCGCCCACACCGTGGCCGAGGCGATCGGAGGCGAACGGGTCGGCATCCGCGTCTCCCCCGCCGCGAACCTGCACGGGGCGATCGAGGACGAGCCCGCCGAGACTGCCGCGACGTACCGGGCGCTCATCGACGGGATCGCGCCGCTCGGCCTGGCGTACCTGCACACCATCGGCGACTCCGCCGGCCCTCTCCTGCGCGACCTCCGTGCGCGGTTCGGTGGCCCGCTCGTCGTCAACGACGGCTGGATCCCGGTGACCAGCGAGAGCACCGCGCGCCGGCGCGTGGAAGGCGGTCAGGCGGACCTTGTCGCCGTCGGCCGGGCCTTCATCGCCAACCCCGACCTGATACGGCGCTGGCAGCACCACGCCGCGCTCACCGAGCCCGACAGTGCCACCTTCTATGGCGGCGACGAACGCGGTTACACCGATTACCCGTCGCTGCCGGAAATGCAACCACTGACACCCCAGACGGCCTCGGATATTCGAGGGGGAATGAGCACGAGGGGAAAGCACGACCGCGACCGGGAGAGCCGTCCCGCAGTGCCCGGTGCAGGCGACGCGCCCGCTGATGCACTGGGCCTCGCGGCAGGCGACCGCGCTGATCGTCATTACGCCCATGGCGCTGTTCGGGCTGTTGATGTCGTGATGGCTCACCCGGGGTAATCGTCTTGTCCGCCAGCCATCACCCGGTGGCGATCG
>DASQPY010000245.1:0-4034 GCA_035643735.1 Actinoallomurus sp.
CGTCCTGGGGGTTGTTGGCGTTGAACTCCACGCTGGTGCCGAAGATGTCCGAGGTCGCCTCGTTGAGGCCGCCCGACTCACCCGAGTAGGTCAGGTTGGCGGTACGCGACGTGACGCCATGGGACATCTCGTGCCCCGCGACGTCGAGCGAGACGAGCGGGCTGAAATTCGCGCCTCCGTCGCCGTATGTCATGCAGAAGCAGCTGTCACTCCAGAAGGCGTTCTCGTAGTTCCTGGAGTAGTGCACGTTGTTGTGCGAATCCCTGCCGTCATTGGCGATGCCGGTACGCCCGTAAACGTTCTTGTAGTAGTCCCAGGTCTGGTTGGTGCCGTACTGGGCGTCGACCGCGGCGCTCGCCGGGTCGCTGGTCGTTCCGTTGCCCCAGTGGTTGTCGGCGTCGGTCATCGGGTTGCCGTTGGTGCCCGTGCCACCGTTCAGGTTGTCGGTGTACGTGTTGCCACGCGTCGGATCCTTGAGCTGGTACGTGCTACCGGACAGCGTCGTCTGCAGTGCGACGACCCCTACACGTCTCCTCATTTCGATCCTTTCGGGGGGAATGGATCACAGAGGCTGCGATGACTCCGCGACGGTCTTTCTGTCAAGCCCGCCCCGCAGCCGTACGTCATTCAAGGCCGTCTCGGGATCCACGTCGCATACACAAACTGCACAAAAAGTCAGGACATGCGTAAAATGCACGACCATGCGCGGCATTCCGCCCGACCGCGACACCCCCGCTCCTGTCGTGGACGAAGGGCTCCCGAGCCCGTTCAAACGGGCCTTACATCGGGTGGAGGAGCTGGGCCTGCGGGGCGAGCCCGACATGGCCCTCGAACGCCTCAGCGAGGTCGCCGGCGATGTGTCCGGCGACGCGCCCGACCAGCACGTCGCCGTCGCGGAGCACGCGATGCTGCTGGAGCGGCTCGGCGGCCGGCACACCGTCGCGCAGGAGATCTGCGACCGCTCCCTCACACGGCTGCGGGACGCCAGGGCGCGCGGCCGGGTCCTGCTGGCGCGCGGCCGGGTGAGCAAAGGGCCGGAACGCCGCAGGTCCTACACGGCCGCGCTGACCGAGTTCGCGGTCGCCGATGACCAGCTGGGCAAGGCGCTGGCACTCGGCGGCCTGGCGTTCCCGTTCAACGACGACTCCGAGCTGTCGCTCGACTACCGTGCACGGCTCGGAACCGACGGGCTACGGCTCGCGGTCGCGTCCAAGGACCCCTACGCAATCGCCGTGTGCGCCGGCAACCTCGCGGCCTGCGAGACCTATCTCGGCCGGCCGTCGGCGCTGGACCGGTGGCGCCGCGCGGTGGAGCTGATGCCATCCGAGATCGACGCGCGTACGGCTCCCGTCGTCTCGCTCAACTACCTGAACTGGGCCCTGACCGCTACCGGCCTCGGCGAGTACGGGGTGGCCGCACGCGTCGTGAACGAGGGGGCCGCCCTCGCGCGCGGGCTGCGCTGGGAGCGTACGTTCGCGGCCGTCGAGGCGGTGATCGCGCTGCGGCGGGGCGAGCTGACCTCCGCGGCCGAGGCCGCCGCCCGTACGGTCGGTGACAACGGGGAGGCCGGCGCGATCGGGGCCGTGGTCACGGCCGCGTGCGGCTACCAGCGGGAGGCCCGGCTCGAAAGCGGGTCACTCGACCGCGCGGTCCAGCGGGTGGTCTCCGCCAGCGAGCAGCTCGGCGCGTTCGCCGTCACCGAGCAGGCGCGCTACCGCGCCGCACGCCGGGAGCCGCAGCCGTACCGTGGGCTCCTCACCGCGCTCGACACGGCACGGCGCCGGGGACGGCGGTTCGGCTGGGAGGACCTGGTGGTCGTCCTCGCCGAGATCCGGCCCGCCGAGGCGAAGGCGGTCATGGCCGACCTCGGCGAGCTGTGGCCCGCCGGGCGCCGGGCACGTACCGCGCGCCGCTACACCGAGGGGTTGCTGTCGGCGGACACGGCCGCGCTGGTCGAGGCGGGGGAGGAGTATCTCGCGTTGCCGGAGCCGGTCAGCGCCGGCCAGGCGTTCCACGCCGCGGCGCGCCTCGCCGCCGACGTCCACGAGGGGAACCGCCTGCGGCTGCGCGCCATGGAGCTGTTCCAAACGGCCGGGGCGGACCGCTCGCTGGCCGCCGTACTCCGGGAGGGACGCCTCGGGCGTGCTCGCGGGCTGCCGAGGATCCCGGCGAGCCAGCGCAACGTGGTGCACGCCGGCCTGACACCGCGCGAACACGAGGTCGCGCTGCTCGCGCAGAAGGGCCTCACCGCACGTGAGATCGCCGAGCGCCTGTCCCTCACGGAGGGCACCGTACGCAACCACCTGTTGCGGATCCGCGTGAAGTTCGGCGGCGTTCCCAAGCACCGGCTCGGTGAGATCCTCGCCGACTAGCCCGGAAACTGCCGGACGTTGCCGGCGCTCGGGGTAACAGGTCCGGACGAAGACGACCGTGCTCGTCGCGGCCATCGACGAATGGCTACGACCAGCACGGTCCCGTCACGCGGCGGGACGCCTCAGCGTTCGTCCAGCACCGCCCGGATCACATGCCGGGCGTTGTGTGCCATCGCGGGGTTCGTCCGGCGGTAGTACGGCAGCGCGATCAGCGCCTGCGAGAGCGTCCGCCCCCGGCCGCGGACCCAGGTCGCGTCGTCCACGGCCAGGGCGTCGCGGAAGACCTTCCTCGCATCGCGTGGCAGCAGATTCCACGCCGGAAACAGATCGCAGGCCGGATCTCCCAGCCCCATGCACCCGAAGTCGATCATCGAGGCCAGCCTGCCGCCGTCGACCAGCAGGTTGCCCGGCATCAGATCGGCATGCAGCCACACCGGCGGCCCGTCCCAGCCCGGCGCGCGCAGCGCCTCCTCCCATACGGCCGCCACGGCGTCGCAGTCCACGTCCTCCTGCGGGATCCCACGCAGTTCCTTGATCGCCGCCCGGGTCTCCGCGTCGAGCGAGGCGACCGGTCCGCCTCGGTGGGCCTTCGGCGCGGCGGGCAGGGTGACGCTCCGCATCGACGCCACGAACGCAGCCAGATCCTTGGCCAGCAGCACGGGCTCGCTCAGGGCCCCCGCTTCGGGATGCTCGCCCGCCAGCCACCGGTACACCGACCACGGCCACGGATACCCCTGGGCGGGTTCCCCGGCTCCGAGCACCTCAGGGATACGCGTGGGCAGCCGGGGCGCGAGGCGGGGCAGCCACTCCTGCTCCATCGCCACGTCCTCGGCCCCGCCCTGCACCAGCGGCAGCCGTACGGCCATGTCGTCGCCCAGCCGGTACATGGCATTGACCGTGCCGCCGGACGGCCACCGCTCGACCGCCAGCCCCGCCCACTGCGAGAACTGTCCGGCGATCAACCTCCGTACAAGCTCGTCGTCAATAGGGTGCATATCGGGATGCATCTGCACTGCGCTCATGGACGTCATCCGAACACCGGACGCCGACGGGCGTCAAAGGCCTTTCCAGCCGCCGATCTCGCGACACGCCCCAGCACTCGCCGGCTCAGCGGGCCACGTCCATGCGCTGCGTGCCGACGACCGACAGCAGCCGCAGCGCCTCCTCGGACGGCGAGCCGGGGGTGGCGGTGTAGATCACGACCCGCTGGTCCCGGTCGGTGATGTCGAGGACGTCGCAGTTGACGGTGACCGGGCCGACCAGCGGATGCGAAAAGGTCTTGCACAGGGTGGGCTCGGCGGACACGTCGTGGGCGGCCCACAGCCGGGCGAACTCCTCGCTTCCGGCGAGGAGCTCATCCACCAGCTCGGTCACCTCGGGATCGCCGGGGTAACGGGCGGCGGTGGCGCGCAGGTCCTGGGCCGAGGAGCGCGCGAACACTTCCGCGTCCGACACTCCGTACAACCGCCGCCCCCGCGGGTGCGGACCGAGGAAGACGCGGCGCACAAGGTTGCGGTCGCGCCGCGACAGGGCCGAGAAGTCCTCCATGAGGGCGGCGGCCAGATCGTTCCAGGCGATCACCTCGTACGTCGCGGACGTCACGATCGCGGCGGCCTGCGGCAGCCGGTGCAGCAGGTCGAGGATGCTCTGCCGCACCTCGCG
>DASQPY010000246.1:0-9599 GCA_035643735.1 Actinoallomurus sp.
AATGGACGTAGCGCAGTGGCGCGGTGTCGCACAGGATCTCGAGCCTGATCAGCTGGTCGACCGCGGTCGCGGCGGTGTCCACGTCCAGTCCCGCGAGCCCGGCCACCATCAGGAGCTCGCTGTCGTCGCCGAGGATGGCCACCGCACGTGCGACGGCCAGCGCCTCCGGCCCCGCACGCCTGATCCAGGGGAGGACGCGGCCGGCCACAGCGGTGCGGCCCACGTTCTCGATCAACGACGCTGACGCGTCCACCGGTGGAACGGACCGCGCGGCCAGTGCCGTCAGCAGTTCGGCCAGCAACGCTCCGTTACCGCCGGTGGCCTGCCGGCATTCCGCGACGAAGGCCGGGTCCGGCCGTGCCTCCAGGGCGTCGGTGATCCATTGGCCGACGGCGGTCTCGTGCAGGCCGTGCAGGGCCCGCCGCTCGCAGGACCCGACCAGCTCATCGACCAGGAAACGCTCGTCGCTCATCCCTCCCGGGGAGCAGGCGACGACGACGGCGAGCGGAAGGTTCGCGCTGCGATGCGCGAGGTAGGCGAGCCACCGAAGCGACAGGGCGTCACACCACTGCAGGTCGTCCACCGTGATGAGGACCGGAGCGTCCGCGTCGACCTCGAAGAGGTGGGCCGACGCAAGCTCGAACAGATCGAAGGGCGAGAAGTCCTCGCCCGGCACCGAGCCGCCGAGGAGGGCGGGGGCCGACCGGCCGTCCGGCAGGGCCGGCAACCCGGCCAGCACCTGCCGCAGCACGCCGAAGTCGTTGGTCTCCTCCAGGATCGAGGCCCGGCCCGTCACCACGGTCCACCCGCGCCGCCGGGCGTCCGACCGGACCTTGGCCAGCAGGACACTCCTGCCCGTTCCCGCCGCCCCTTCGAGGGACAGCAGCCGGGCTCCGCCGCGACCGACGGCGTCCAGTACGGATGCGAGCGCCGCGGTCTCCGGCTCCCGGCCGTACAGCCTTCGGGCGAGCCGGCCGCCCGGTCCGTCATCGGGGTCGAGGTCGCGTGACCATCCGAGGTGCTCGGTACGCATCGCGCCGCGCGAGGCGTCGCGCGCGTTCGTGAGCTGTGCGCGGCCCCGCATCGCCGTCACCACGCCGTACCGGCGTCTGTCCACGATCCTTCCCCCTGCTCACCCGCCCAGCGATTATGGCGATCGGGCCATATCTCACATCTGCGGATCGCAGGAGCATACCGGGAAGACTTCGGGGGCGTTCCGGCCGGGCTCAGGTCACCGGGGTGTTCAGCGCCGCTGCCACCGCCGACAGACCGGGTCCGCTCGAGGCCTTGACCAGCACGAGGTCGGCCGGTCGCAGCAGCCCTTGGACCAGGTCGGTCGCGGCCTCCCGGTCCGGTACGGCATGCACCTCCGGTACGCCGGCGGCGCGCGCGGCCGCCGCCAGGGCGACAGGGCCGTCCTTGGTCCCCACCACGACGAGAACCGGGATCCCGAGCTCGGCCACGAGCGCGCCGATGCCCTCGTGCTCACGGACCGTCCCGTCGACCAGGCCGGTCATCTCACCCAGCACGGCGATCGCCCGGCGGCCCGCCGCCATCGCGGCCAGGGTGCGCAGTCCGGCCCGCATGGACATGGGGTTGGCGTTGTAGGCGTCGTCGATGATCGTGACGCCGTCGGCCCGCTCGACCTTCTCGAACCGGCGCCGTGACCGCGAGACCGCGGAACTCAGGGCATCGGCGATCCGGTCGGTCGCGATCCCCAGAACGCCGGCGACGGTCGCGGCGGCCACCGCGTTGGTCACCTGATGCTCGCCCGGCAGCGAAAGCCGGACCGGGGCCGAGCCGGCCGGGGTGCGCAGGGTGAACGAAGCGCGCCCTTCGGCGTCGACCGTGACGTCGCGGGCCTGAACGACCGTGCCCTCGGCGTCGCCGTAGTAGATCACCTCGGCGAGGGTCTTACGCGCCATCGCGGCGACACGCTCGTCGTCCGCGTTGAGCAGGGCGAACCCACCCCGCGACGCCGGCGGCAGCGCCTCCACCAGTTCGGCCTTGACCTCCGCGAGTTTGTCCACCCCGCCGCCGACCGTGTCCAGGTGTGAGGGGCCCACGCAGAGCACCAGACCCAGCTGCGGACGCGCCACCCGTGCGAGGTGAGCGATGTCCCCGGGGTATCCGGCGCCCATCTCCAGCACGAGATACCGGGTCTGCTTCTCGGCTCTCAGGATCGTCAGCGGCAGGCCGATCTCGTTGTTGTACGAGCCGGCCGTGGCGACGGTCGGGCCGTCGCTCTCCAGGATCTGGGCGAGCAGGTCCTTGGTCGTGGTCTTGCCGACCGAACCGGTGAGGCCGATCACGATAGGTTCCAGCCGGCTCCGGACGAACGTGGCCAGTTCGGTCAGCGCGGCCACCACGTCGTCGACGACGACGCAGGGCCCTTCGACGGGCCGGGAGCCCAGCACCGCGACCGCGCCGGCGGAGTAGGCCTGCGCGACGAAGTCGTGCCCGTCACTGCGCTCTCCGACGATGGCCACGAACAGTGACCCGGCGGCGACCGCGCGGGAGTCGATGACCACCGGCCCGGCGATGGTGGGTCCGGGCGCGGCGACGCCGTGCATCGTCCCGCCGACGACCCGTGCGATCTCTTCCAGAGTCAGCGGGATCATGCGGTGGCCCTTCGGCTCTTGCGCTCGTGCCTGGCGAAGGCGAGGTCGAGAAGGCGGACCAGGATCTCCTCGTAGGAGACCCCGCCCGCCGCCCAGGCCCGCGCGTACAGCGAACGCGCGGTGAAGCCGGGCATCGTGTTGATCTCGCCGACGTACAGTTCCTGTGCGGCCTCGTCGTAGAAGAAGTCGACCCGTGCCAGCCCGTAGCCGCCGACGGCGTGGAAGGAGCGGAGGGAAAGCTCCTGGACCCGCGCGGTGACGGCGGGCGGTAGCTCGGCGGGGCAGGTGACCACGTCCGCCGTGCTCAGATACTTCTGTTCGTAGTCCGACCAGCCGCCGGACTTGAACTCCGACGGCATCGAGGCCGCCGGCTCCTCGGAGTCGCCGAGGACGGCCACCTGCAGCTCGCGGGCGGTGATCCCCTGCTCGACCAGGACGACCTCGTCGTAGCGGAACGCGTCCTCGACCGCCCGGACCAGCTCATCGGCATCGGTGACCCGCGCGACGCCGATGGAGGAGCCCATGTTGGACGGCTTCACGAACAGCGGCCAACGAAGATCACCGACCAGCGTCGCCGGGTCGTCGTGGTCGCGCCAGCGCCGTTCGGTGAACCAGACGCTGGGGGTGACCGGAACGTCCTCGGCGGCGAACGCGCGCCTCATCGCGACCTTGTCCATGCTGACCGACGAGGCGAGCACGCCGCATCCCGCGTACGGCACGTCCAGAGCCTCCAGGAACCCCTGGAGCACCCCGTCCTCGCCGTACGGGCCGTGCATGGCCGGAAAGACGACATCGATACGGTCCAGCGGCGCGCCCGGGGCGTCCGGCGGAACGAGCAGGCCACCGCGGCGCAACTCGACCTCGGTCCCCTCGGCGACGAACCGGTCCTCGATGGCCGGGCCGCTGCTCTCGCGCGCGACGTGCTCCTGCACCGTCTCGGGCGGGACCAGCACCCAGCGCCCGTCCTTGGTGACCCCGATGACGACCGGGGTGTACCGATCAGGCCGCAGCCCGCGTACGACGGACAAGGCCGAGGCGGCCGACACGTCGCTCTCCGCGGACGGCCCGCCGAAGACGACACCTACACGGATCGTTTGCTCAGGCATGTCCCGCCGTCTCCTGGATCAAGGTGATCGCGTCATGCAGCGCGGCCGGCGCGCCCGTCTGGAGCGCCCAGTACCTGTCGCCGTAGGACCAGTGCCACCACTCGGTGGGGTAGTTCACGAGGCCCGCGGCGGTGAGGACCTTGCTCAGCAGCTCTCGGTTACGCCGTGCGTCGGCGGGGATTCCGGGCGCCGCGGTGTAGCAGTCGCCACCGCTCTCCTCGGGAGTGGCGTTGATCTCGGTGCCCATCGCGAGCTCGGTCCCGTCCGGCTCGCACAGCGTCAGGTCGACGGCGGCCCCCGCCACGTGCGGCGCGACGTTCAACGGCGCGACGTACCGGCTGGCCTGCTCCTTCACCCATGACTGCGGCCGCTCCGGGTTGTGCCGGGCCAGCTCCGCCGAGTAGTCGCCGAAGTAGCGACGCTGGAGCACGGGCGGCCGGTAGGCCTCGACCACGAGCAGGCGCAGGCCGTCGGGGAGCAGGCTCTGGGCCTCCAGGAGCCGCGTCGCGACGGTCGCGCGGACATGGGCGTACGCCCCGAGTGGGTCGGCGAGCCGGTCGTCGAGCATGAGCTCGGCCTGGCTCCTCAGATCGACGAAGGACTCGCCCGTGTCCGCCACCGGGATGTCGGCCACGCGGGCGTCCGACATCAGGGTGATCTCCGTCAACGTCGCCACTCGCCTCTCTGAACAGTCCGGTTTCGGCGTCACCGTAGACGGGGACGAGCCACCGGGATACCGGGCATTTCGGGTCTGCGCACCGGGCAATCCGGACTACCACACCCGGCGATTTTCGCCTATGGCCCGTACATGACATAACCGGCACCAGAACGCGGTCACTCTGAACCGCATGGACTCGCTGATCCGCCACTCGGACGCGGCCCGAATCGCCCAGGGCACGCACGCACGTATCGACCTGGCGGCGATCTCCGCCAACACCGCGACGATGGTGTCCAACGCCGGCGGCACGCCGGTCATGGCGGTCGTGAAGTCCAACGCCTACGGCCATGGCCTCGTACCGGCGGCCCGCGCGGCGCTCGCGGGCGGAGCGAGCCGGTTCGGCGTGGCCGTGATCGAAGAGGCCCTGACGTTGCGCCGCGCCGGCATCACCGAGCCGATCCTGGCCTGGCTCCCCATCCACCAGGCCGACTACGACGACGCGATCATGGCCGACGTCGAGTTCGGCGTCGAGGCGCCCTGGCGGCTTGCCGCGATCGCCGAGGCGGCCAGGCGGATCGGACGGCGGGCCCGGGTCCACCTCGAGATCGACACGGGCATGTCCCGCGGCGGAGCCACGAGCGACGACTGGACGATGCTGGTCGAATCAGCACGCGACACCCTGGCCGCCGGCCACATCACGGTGACCGGGATCTTCTCCCACTTCGCCTGCTCGGACACGCCCGGACACCCGTCCATCGCCCTGCAGCTCAAGGCCTTCGCCGAGGCCGTGGCGTACGCCGAGGCGTCAGGCGTCCAGCCCGAACTACGGCACGTCTCCAACACCGCCGCGGTGCTCACGCTGCCGGAGGCCCGCTATGACCTGGTCCGCTCCGGGCTGGCGCTGTACGGCCTCAACGAGGTCGAGGCTCTCGGCGACGCCGGGCTCCGGCCCGCGATGACGCTGCGCTCCAGGGTCAGCGTGGTCAAGCGGATCCCCGCCGGCACCGGAGTCATGTACGGGCTCACCTACCGTGCCCCGGCCGATACGAATGTCGCCGTCATCCCCATCGGCTACGCCGACGGGCTGCTCCGCAGGTCCAGCGAGGCCGGCGTCGAGCTCGTCGTCGGGGGCCGCCGGCACCCGATCGTCGGGGTGGTCGGAATGGAACAGACCGTGCTGGACGTGGGCCAGGACCTTCCCACGCCCAACGACGAGGTGGTGGTGTTCGGCCCGGGTGACCACGGCGAGCTCACCGTCTCGGAGTTCGCCCACCTGCTGGGCACCGTGCCCGCCGAGATCGTCGCCCGGGTCCCCGCCTCGCTGCCGCGAATCTACGAACCCTGACGCCGGCCGCCGCTCAGCGCGTGTTCGCGGCGCAGAGAGCGAGCATCTCGTTGGTCAGGGAGATGGCGGCCTGGGGGTGCCCCAGGTCGCGCGCGATCGCGACCATCTGGGCGCGCCGTGCCGGATCGGCGAGGAGTCCGAAGAGTTCTTCGGCCAGCCGTGCCGGTGTGGCGTCCTCGCCGATCAGCACGCGGGCGGCGCCGCGTTCGGCGAGGTGCTTCGCGTTGCGGACCTGCTCGTCGCCGCCGGTCGGGATGAGCGGGATGAGCACCGAGGGCTTGCCCACGACCGTCAGCTCGCTGATGGTGCCGCCCCCGCTCCGGGCGATGACGACGTCGGCGAGCGCCAGCAGGTCGGGGAGCTCGGGACCGATGAAGCCGCGCACGAGGTAACGCGCACGCAGGTCGGGAGGCAGCGTCTCGGCCAGGGCCAGCGCCTCCCCCTCCATCTGCTTGCCCGCCTGGTGGAAGACATTGGCGCGCTGCAGCAGGTCGGGCAGGATCGCGCCGACCAGCTGGTTGACCTGCCGGGCGCCGAGAGAGCCGCCGGTGACGTAGACCGTCGGCAGCGACGGGTTGAAGCCCGTCCAGCCGAGCTTGCCCGGTGCCTGCGCGGCGTTGCCCTCCCGCAGCCCGGGACGGATCGGGTTGCCGGTCACCACCGCGCGTTCGCGCAGGCGCTCCGGGAGGAGCTCCAGAGCCGGCTCGGCACTGAGCGCGATACGCGTCGCGCCGCGCATGGTGATCCGGTTGGCGAGCCCCACGCGTACGGTCTGCTCGTGGACGAGCAGGGGCCGGTGGCAGACACGTGCGGCCAGGCCGACGGGGACCGAAACGTAGCCGCCCGTGCACAGCACGGCGTCGGGCCGGATGTTGCGGACCACGCCGATCGCCTCGGTGACGCCGGCCGGCACCTTGCCCGCGTCGCGGATGTTGGCCGCCGAGAGCATGGCCAGGGGGTTACGGGCCCGCCGGAGCTTTCCGGTGGGAATCGCGGTGAAGGGCACACCCTCGTCCGCGGCGATGCCGGCCTCGATGCCGGCGGCGCTGCCCACCCAGAAGGGCTGGAGTTCGAGGCCATGGCCTGCGAGGGCCTCGCGGGCCGCACGGACGACCGTGACGGCCGGGAAGGTGTGGCCGCCGCTGCCTCCGCCGCTGACGATGAGCCGCACCGGGCTGCGGCGGTCGATCAGGGCCTGTGGGACGACGACTTGCACCATGCGGACTCCTGCGACGGGGGATGACCTGGTGACCGGGGCCCGGGAACCCTCGGGCGGCGCGCCGACGCGAGCGGGTCAGGCGTGAGGTTCGCTTACGGCCGGGCAGCATTCTCTCATGCGGCGAGCGCCGGCAGGACCGTGGCGGAGAATGCCGGCGGCGGCAGGCGACACTTACATGGCCGGATGCCGGGCCGTTCCGGCAGGCGATCACGAAGGAGCATTGAGAGATGAACAGTCGTCCACCGTTCCCGCCCTTCACCTCGGAGACCGCGGCGCAGAAGGTCCAGGCGGCCGAGGACGCCTGGAACACCCGCGACCCCGCCAAGGTGGCCCTCGCCTACACCGAGGACTCCGTCTGGCGTAACCGGGATGCGTTCCTCGAAGGCCGCGACGCCATCGTCGCCTTCCTCACCGACAAGTGGTCGCGCGAGCTCGACTACGCCCTGCGCAAGGAGCTGTGGGCGTTCGAGGCCGACCGGATCGCAGTGCGCTTCCAGTACGAGTGCCATGACGCCGACGGCCGGTGGTGGCGCAGCTACGGCAACGAGCTGTGGGAGTTCGACCGGCACGGGCTCATGCGCCGCCGCGAGGCGAGCATCAACGACGTGCCGATCGAGGAGGGGGACCGGCGCATCTTCGGCACGCGTCCGCAGGAGGAGCACGGAGTCCCGTTCCCGCTCCGGTGAAACCCGGTTGCGCCGCTCGCCGAGGCTCTGGTCGGCTGGCCGGCATGGATCCAGCAGCGGTTCTCACCGCCTTTGACGAGCAGGTACGGCGGCGGCCGGAACCCGACCCGCCGGACGGACGGGTCGAGGACGACGGCCATGTCGTACGGATGGTCGGCGCGGTGAACACCGTCGTCTGGTCCGATCTGGACGGAACGGACGTGGACGCCGTCATCGCCGACCAGGTCCGGCGGTTCGCGGGACGGCCGTGGGAGTGGAAGCACTACTCCTACGACCGTCCCGCCGACCTGCCCGAGCGGCTGCTCGCCGCGGGGCTCACGCGCCAGGAGGATGAGGCGCTGCTCGTCGCTGACGTCGCGGACCTGGCCCCGGACGTGAAACCGCCTCCGGGGGTCGAGCTACGGGCCGTCGAGGACGAGCACGACGTCGCGACCTTCGTGGACGTGCACGACGAGGTGTTCGGCGGGGACCACTCCGACCTGGGCGCGGTCCTGCTGGCGAACCTCACGCAGCGACCGGACCGGGCCGCGGCCGTGATCGCCTGGGCCGAGGGGACACCGGTCTCCGCGGCCCGCATCGAGTTCCACACCGGCACCGACTTCGCCAGCCTCTGGGGCGGTGGCACGATCCCCGCCTGGCGAGGCCGTGGCGTGTTCCGCTCACTGGTCGCCCACCGGGCCGCTCTGGCCAGGGCCAGGGGCTTCCGCCACCTCCAGGTCGACGCCCTCCCTGCCAGCCGCCCGATCCTGCGCCGTCTCGGCTTCACGGAGCTGGCCACCACGACCCCGTTCACGGCCTGAACAGGTGCTCGTCGGCGTGCGCGAGAAATCCGCCGGATCCGTCTTTGCCAAGTGTCCAGATTCCCCGAGGCCCGATCGATACCAAAGAGGCCCTTACCGGCTTCTACCTGCTCGAATGCGCCGACCTCGACGAAGCCGTCAAGATCGCCGCGGCGATCCCGGCGGCCTGGGACGGGGCGGTCGAGGTCCGCCCGGTCATCGAGTTCTGACCGATCGGGGCCATCGATCGATGGGGGCTGACAACTGTTGCCGGTTTCATCAGTGAATCTCATTTTTCATCAGCGTTTATCATGATCATGTGAGGCTTTCGGAGTGGGCTGAGCGCAATGGCGTGCACTACCAAACCCTGGTTGTGGGCGAAGGAGGGCCGGATGCCGGTCCCGTCGTCCAAACGCCGTCCGGTAGTTGGCTGGTCACCGAGTCCGAACCGGCGGCCCATGGGCGGGTGGTGGCGTACTGCCGTGTTTCCTCGGCTGACCATAAGCCGGACCTGGACCGGCAGGTGACCCGTGTCGTGCAGGGCGCGACCGCGCTGGGGCTCGCGGTCGCGGAGGTGGTGACCGAGGTCGGGCCGGGGTTGAACGGCCGCCGGCGCAAGCTGCACCGGGTGTTGTCCAACGGGGTTGTCGGACCCGGCCGCTAGCGTCCTGGTCGTGGAACACCGCGATCGGCTCGCCCGCTTCGGCGTCGAACACCTCCAAGCCGCACTCGCCGCGTCCGGTCGCCGCCTGGTCGTCTTAGACCCTGAGGAGACCACCAGCGACCTGGTCCGTGACATCACCGAGGTGCTGACCTCGATGTGCGCCCGGCTGTACGGACAGCGCGCCGCGAAGAACCGGGCCGCCCGCGCGATCGCTATGGCCACGGGTGAGAGCTCCGAGTGAGCCTCACCGTCACCCAGGCCTACCGCTTCGCCCTCGACCCGACCCCGCGTCAGGTCCGCGTGCTGCTGCGGCACGCGGGAGCCGCGCGTGTCGCCTACAACTGGGGGCTGGCCCGTATCAAGGCGAACCTGGACCAGCGCGCGGCCGAACGCTCCTACGGCATCGCCGAGACCGACCTGACGGCGCCGTTGAGCTGGTCGCTGTATGCGATGCGCAAGGACTGGAACCAGGCCAAGGCCACGGTCGCGCCGTGGTGGACCGAATGTTCCAAGGAGGCCTA
>DASQPY010000247.1:0-6435 GCA_035643735.1 Actinoallomurus sp.
CGCACATGCCTTCGTTCTCACCCGGCCGTTCCTGCTCGGACCTCGTTCAGGCGGAGGGCGGAGGGGTCAGTTCGTTGATGATCGTGTTTTCCAGCCAGCTGCGGTAGTGGTCGGTGCTCCAGTGGCGGTGGCGGCGTAGCAGCTGGTGCATGTGAGGGGAGCACAGGGCGTAGAGGATGTCGGCTGCGGTGACCGGGTCGAGGCCATCGCGCAGTGCGCCTCGCTCGTGCAGGCGCTCGGTGAGTGCCAGGTGGACCTGATGGGTGGCGGCCGCGCCCGTGTCGGCGGCGGCGCGCATGTCGGGGTCGGCGCCCGCAGCCTCCACGCTGACCATGATCAGATCACCGGCGCGTTCCAACAGCGCCGTGGAGTAGGCGACGAGCTGCGCGATCGCGGCGCGTGCATCGGCCTCCTCGCGCAGTGCGGTGATCTCGGGGCGGGCGGCCACGCGTACCGGATCCTCGTCGCCGACAACGGCAACGCCGAGAATGTGCTCGAACAGGGCCGGCTTGGTGGGGAAGGCGTCGTAGAGGGTCCGTTCACCGACCTCGGCGGACTTGGCGATCTGGCGCATCGTCGTGGCGAGGTAACCCTGCTCCACGAACAGCCGGGCGGCAGCCTCTCTGATCTTGGCTCGGGTCGCCGCAGCCGCGGCCGCCCGCTTGTCGGATCGATATGCCCTCTTGACTGTCTCGGCCATGGGAAGCATCATACTCATATTCACCGCAGTCACGCTGCGGCGAAATTGGAGGCCCTCATGACCCGACCGCTGCTGGCCGGCATCCACCATGTGAAGATCCCGGCCACCGACCTGACCCGCTCAATCGCCTGGTACTCCGACGTCTTCGGATTCCGCGTGACCATGGAGTTCCCCGACTCCGATGACGGCGTCGTCCGCGGCGTCGCCGGCGATGTACCCGGACTCGGCGACACCGTCCTCACCCTGCGCGTCAACCCGCGGGCCGCCGAAGGCTGCCAGGGCTTCGACCCCATCAGCTTCGCCGTCACCGATCACGCCCACATCCAGTCCTGGGCCGCTCACCTCGACACACTCGGCATCCCCCACTCACCTGTGATCGAGGCCTCCGTCGGCTGGCTGCTGGTCTTCGACGACCCCGACGGTCTCCAACTCCACCTCTACAGCTGGGCCGCTCACGGCCTCGACCACTCCGACAGGCCCGGTTACGGCCGCCCGGTAGATCCCCTCGCCGCCCGGCCCTCGCACGAGACCTGACACCGTCTCCGGAGGCCCTCATGTTCGCGCTACTCCCACTGATAAGTGGTCTGCTTTTCAGCCCGAAGACACCAGCGTCCAAGTGGAATCCTCAACGACTAGCAGCATGCCGCCTGAGCTCCGTGGATGAGATATTCGGGGGACTGTCATGACCGCAATAGATGAGACACACGAACCACTGATCGGACAGGGAAATGTCCGGGGCGAGACCCTTGGGGAATTTTGTACGTTCACCGTTGACGGCCTCCCAGAGGGAAGAGATCTTCTCTGGCGGGTGACCATCAGGCGTGGTCGGCCAGGGTACCTCGAACGTTTCGTCTGCCAACGCGCCATGCCGGATGAGCCCTGGCGGGAATTCGGGACGGACTCGACCGGCGATCCCGGCTCCTGGCGGCCCGAGCCGATCATCTGGCCGATGTGGGCACCTGGTCTGCTCGACCCAAAGATCTCTGCCGCGACGCCATTGACCAATATCCACAACTACTGGAGCAAGACCGGGGACCGGCTGCGCGATTCGGCCAAATGGATGACCACCGTGCTCGGTCTCGCCCTCGGCACCCTGGTCGGCACCTCGCCGGTGGCCGAGATGCACAAGAGCCCACCCCGCACGCCGGCGATCATCATCGGAGCGGTCGGCCTGGCCCTGCTCGGGGTCACCCTGTTCCTACTACTGCAAGTCATGCGGCCACAGTCGGTCTCCTTCGACGAGGTCCAGCGCAGCGGCGGTCCCCGCGCCACTCCCTTCAGGCCACTGCGCAAGTGGAAGGACACCATCGAATCCCAGCAGGATCTCTACCTGCCGTGCGGCGTGAAGTGCCTGACCAGCCTCCGGCAAGGCATGATCATCGAAGAACTCACCTTGTTCGCCCTCGCCAACGCGGTCTCCACCTGTATACGCGAAGACCGCGAAATCCTGGAGATGACACAGAAGGGACGCGCAGCCCGACTCAAGGAGCTACGAGACGCCGCATGCCAAGTAGCGGTGATCGGAGAGTTCTACCGGCTCCGCTTCCGCAGCTCCTGGGCAACCTACGCTGGTCTCCTCTGCGGACTACTCGGCACCGCGCTGGTGGTCGGCACCTTCGCCTGGCTGTAGCGACCCATCTGCCGCCCCGCTTCATTGGTCGGATATGTCATCTATTGACGGGCCCGTCCAATTAATTAACCGTACGGGCCCGCGAAGGGCCACGCTTCTGCCGTCGTTGACCGGCGGGCAGATGACCTCGGCGCGCGCCGAGCCACAACCGCTGCGTTCCGCCGCCGGACGAACCTCGGCCGAGGAGTTCTGCGCCCGCTTTTCTGGAGGGTCGTCCGACCGGCCACGGGACGACCACCCGTCCTGGCAGGCTTCGGAAGATGGGCGGCTATTCGGCAATCTGGATCCCTGGTCGTACATGCGGACCGCGTCATCCACGATCTCCTGCCACTCCGCGTCGGGCTCGCCGTCGGCGGCCAGTGACTCGCGAACCGTAGTTCGGCTGTAGCGGCGGTGGCCGCCTGGAGATCGAGAGGCAACCGGTGATCGCTTCGTGGCTGCCTTGGAAGCAGATCCAGAAGGAGGATAGATGCCTCGACCCCAGCCCGCCGGGGGGGCGTGGCCGGCGGAGCCCCTCATATCGGGGGTTCCAGGGGGTCGTCCCCCTGAGCCAGTAAGAGTGTCCGAGGGGGGACTTGAACCCCCATGCCCCGTAAAGGGCACTAGCACCTCAAGCTAGCGCGTCTGCCTATTCCGCCACCCGGACGTGGTGCGCCGCGCGGTCACCCGCGGCGGCTGCCACACGATAGCAAATACCCGGTGATGCCGCGAAGTCGCGTGCTCGGCGGGGTCGTGGCTCCCCTGGGTCACATCCCGGGTCGGTGGCGCGCGCCGTCGGTGTTGCGGCCGGTCGGCCGGGCGCGGGCTGACACCAGGGACATCGCAGTCGCGGTTGTCCGAGACAGCCGGTTCGCGACCGGGCGGGGCGTTGGCTCGCGCCGGGACCCTGACCGGCTGTGTAAAGAGAAGGGTTACCGCTCGCCTAACGAGATCGTGACCGCCGGCAAGCAGGCCGCGACGGTCTCGTGAATCGAGGCCATGACCGCCCGAACACCGAGCCGTGACGGCTCGGCGTGCCACAGCGGCCCAGCGCCGAGGCCGCGACCAGCCGGACGGAGCCGCGCCCGGACGGAGCCATGCCCGGACACGGGACCGTGCCCGGACACGAAGCCGCGCCCGAAGGCTCTGGTCGGCGGAGCCCTCTCCGGGCAGCGACGCCGCGTCGCGTGGCGCCGGAAAGACGGTCGTCGGACGGGCTCGCATGCGCCGGGGGCTCCTGCGGGAGGATGGGGCCAGGAGCCAGCGAACCCTTGCCCCCGGGTGCGGCCTCGGCCACCGGAGGCGTAAGGAGGAGAGACAGTGAGCAATCCTTCGGCGGAGGACGAGGTCGTCGATCTGTGCAGCGACCTCATCCGCATCGATACGACCAACCCCGGGGACCACAGCGGGCCGGGGGAGCGGAAGGCCGCCGAGTACGTCGCGGACAAGCTCGCCGAGGTCGGGCTTGAACCGAAGATCTACGAATCGCACGCCAAACGGTCCAGCCTCGTCGTACGGATCGAGGGGACCGACCCGCAGCGGGACGCGCTCCTCATCCACGGGCATCTCGACGTCGTGCCCGCGCAGAAGGAGGACTGGACCCGTGACCCCTTCGGCGGCGAGGTCGCCGACGGCTGTGTCTGGGGGCGTGGGGCCGTCGACATGAAGGACATGGACGCCATGGTCCTGGCCGTGATGCGTGAGCGCCTCCGGCAGGGCCGGCGGCCCGAGCGCGACATCGTCCTGGCGTTCCTCGCGGACGAGGAGGCCGGCGGCAAGTGGGGCGCGCACTGGCTGGTCGACCAGCATCCGGAGCTGTTCGAAGGATGCACCGAGGCGATCGGCGAGGTCGGTGGCTTCAGCCTGACCCTCCCGAACGACGAGCGCCTCTACCTCATCGAGACGGCGGAGAAGGGCCTCGCCTGGATGCGCCTGACCGCGCGGGGGACGGCCGGGCACGGCTCGATGGTGCACCGCGACAACGCCGTCACCGCTCTCGCCGCGGCCGTGCGGCGGCTGGGCGAGCACGAGTTCCCGATTCAGCTGACCAAAACGGTGAGAGCGTTTCTGGAAGAGGTCTGCGACGCGACGGGTATCGAGTTCGACCCGGCGAACGCGGAACAGATCATGGAGAACCTCGGCCCGATGAGAAGAATGATCGGCGCAACCCTCAGAAATACCCTCAATCCCACCGTTCTCGAGGCCGGCTACAAGGCGAACGTCATTCCCCAGAGCGCCATGGCCCAGGTCGACGGCAGGTTCCTGCCCGGCCACGAGGAGGAGTTCTTCGACACGGTCGACGACCTGCTCGGCGAGCATGTGAGCAGGGAGTTCATCCACCACGACATCGCCGTGGAGACGGAGTGGGACGGGCCGCTGGTCGCGGCCATGGGGGCGGCGCTGCGCGCGCACGACCCTCAGGCGCGCCCCGTGCCGTACACCTTGTCGGGCGGTACGGACGCCAAGTCATTCGCGACTCTCGGCATGAAGTGTTACGGATTCGCGCCGCTCAAACTCCCCAAGAATCTGGACTTTTCCGGAATGTTCCATGGCATCGACGAACGCGTCCCCGTCGACGGACTCCGTTTCGGCGTGCGAGTTCTCGACCATTTTCTAGATCACGTCTGAATCCGCCACTTCGATCGCTCTCCGTGGTGCTACGGTAACCGACCGTACGGAACGCATCCGCGTTCCGTGAGGTGGTCAACGCCAAGGAGGGCGCGTGGTTCCTGGACGGTCGCGGGTGCGGAGGCTTGCCTCTGTCGCCGCACGCTGTCCGGGCGTCCTGCCGGTGATACGACTGCCGGTGAAGCGATTCGTCGCCCGGCCGGTGACCAGACGCCTGCTGATGATGGTGGGCGTCGGGGTCGCCGGCTGGCTGTTCGGAGTCGCCGGCCAGCCACACGCCGACCAGGCACACGCCGACATCGTTCCGGGGGCACGCCTTCCCAGCGTCGCCGCGCAGACCGAGCACGTGACCGCGACAGCGGCCCGCGTGCTGGGCGAGCGCCGCGTCGTCCCGGCCGTGCGAAAAGCCGGAGCGGTCCTTGCGCCCGCCCGCCCATCGGCGATCCTCGCCCTGCCACCCGCGGTGCTCGACAGGCTTGACCGGCTCGAGACGCCGCGGCCCCGCACGCCGGTGGGCTCGGCCGGACCTTCTCGGACACGACGGCACGGCGATGCCGGTTCCCGAGCCGGAGTCTCCGGCGGACCGGTGAGCCACATCGGGCCGCACGCCGTAACGGGGGCGTCCGAGAAGGCATCCACCGACGGCGTGACGCATACGGCGCCGTCCTTCCCCAGGCAGCCACAGCCGCTGCCTGAGCGGGGGCACGCACTGCCCCCGTCCGCCGGTGACGGCGGCATTCACCAGGCCGGGGTCCGTCGCAAGAGCGAGCCGGGTACGGCCCACAGCCTTCCCGCCATCCCCATCCTGCGCATCGGGACACTTCCCCCGGCCGTCCGCACCGCGGCGGACGAGCCCTCCTTTTCCCCCGACTGACCCCACCACCGGTCCGTACGGACCGGTCTGAGGCACGTCCGCGTTCCAGCGGCCGTGTCCACCACCCCGAGAAGTTGTTCGGTCAACCCTGTTCAAATGAGGAGCAACACATGCGTAAGTGGGCGAAAGGCACGACGCGTGCCGCCCTGCTCACCGCGAGCTTCGTCGCGCTCGGGGCCGGTCCGGCCCTCGCCGACGTGACCAATGGCGACGGCAGCATCCTGGGCGGTAACCAGGTCAATGCCCCGATCTCCGTGCCCGTCGACGTCAGCGGCAACGCGCTCGCGGTCCTCGGCAAGTCTGTCGCCGGCTCGACCGGCGGCGCTGCCGTCCACGGCGCCGGCGCCGGCTTCGGTGGCGGTCACAGCCGTACCTCCGGTCGTCACAGCATCGGTGGCGGCAACCAGATCAACGCGCCGATCAGCGTCCCCGTGAACGCCTGCGGCAACAGCGCCGCAGTGCTCGGCGGCGCGCTCGCCGGCTGCCGTGGCGGCAGCCTGGTCGGCGGCGGCGCCGCCGGCTACGCCGGCGTCGGTCACCACCGCACCTCCGGTCACCACAGCATTCTCGGTGGCAACCAGGTGCACGCGCCGGTCACCGCCCCGGTCAACGTCTGCGGCAACA
>DASQPY010000248.1:0-14869 GCA_035643735.1 Actinoallomurus sp.
ACCGGACGGAAAGAAGCTCGCCTTCGTTGCCAAGGTCGGCGCGGAACGCCAGATCGACGTGGTCACCGTCGCCTCCCCGCATTCGCTGCTGCAGCTCACGATGGACGACGCGCTCAAGGACGACCCCGCGTGGTGCGGGAGCCGCGTGGCGTTCTGGAGCAAGAGGACCGGCGGCACCCAGACGATCTACACGACCGACGCGGCCATACCCGGAAAGGACCGTACCCAGGTGACGGACGTGCCCCACGACGTCAACGATCCGTCCTTCTCCCCCGACTGCGGGCAGATGGCCTACACCGACCAGCCCACCAAGGACGAGCGGCACATCTGGATCACCACGGCCGACGGTAAGGGCCCGGCGCGTCAGCTGACCTCCGACAGCACGCGCGACATGGACGCCACCTGGTCGCCGGACGGCACCTGGATCGCCGTCGCCCGTGGCGCGACCGCGCTCCCGAGCATCTGGGCGATACGGGTCAAGGACGGCCATGAACAGCGGATCTCCCCCCAGCAGGGGAACATGGCGCATCCCGACTGGTCCTAGGGCGCGGTGTGCCGGATCCGGCGCCGGGGTAGGTCGCAAAGATCCGTTGCCGGGGTAGGGAGACAGATGCGATGGCGCAGCAGGGCTCGGACAGGGCGCAGTGGATCGGCGGAGAGCCCTCCGTGCTGGTGTTCGACGTCAACGAGACGCTGATCGACTTCGAGTCGATGGCCCCGCTCTTCGAGCGGATCTTCGGCGACGAGCGGGTGCTGCGCGAATGGTTCGGCCACCTGATCATGTACTCGATGACGATCACTCTGTCCGGCCTCTACGAGGAGTTCTTCACGCTGGGCCAGGGGCTGCTCCGGATGGTCGGCGACATCCATGGTGTGGAGATCAAGCCGTCCGACATCGAGGAGCTCAGGACGGGCATGCTGACGATGCCCGCGCATCCCGACGTGGAACCGGGCCTGCGGCAGCTGAAGGACGCGGGCTTCCGCATGGTGACGCTGACGAACTCCCCGCCCAATCCGGAGGGGAGGAGCCCGCTCGAGCAGGCGGGTCTCGCACCCTTCTTCGAGCGGCAGTTCACCATCGACACCGTCCGTGCCTACAAGCCGGTGCCGCAGGTGTACCACATGGTGGCCCAGGACCTGGGCGTGCCGGCGTCCTCGTGCTTCATGGTCTCGGCTCACGTCTGGGACACGGTGGGGGCTCAGGCCAACGGCTACACCGCGGGCCTGATCACCAGGCCCGGCAACGCCCCGCTGCCGGTCGGCTCCCTGCCGCAGCCCAACATCGTCGCACCGGACCTGCCGGCCCTGGCCTCGGAGCTCATCA
The DNA here is from genome assembly GCA_035643735.1 of Actinoallomurus sp. Taxonomy (GTDB): domain Bacteria; phylum Actinomycetota; class Actinomycetes; order Streptosporangiales; family Streptosporangiaceae; genus Actinoallomurus. The sequence continues at coordinate 1,325 of DASQPY010000248.1, forward strand.
GAATCTGGCGCTAGCGACGCCGCCGGCCGGCCGGCGCACGAGTCCCCCGAGCCGCCCGGTGAGCGCGACGACGACGAAGTTCACGCGACCTGTCTCCTCCCCCGCTCCACGTGCCGCCGGATCGGCCGGTACCGCGCCGCTCGGCGGCGTGGCGAGGAGGGCACGTGAGCCGCTCATTCGCCTGCCCGCGGCCGGTCGCCGTACATGAAGGTCGCCAAAGCGGGTAAGCGCGTTGATCGACGCGGACATCGCGGCTCGCGACGGCCGTGTCACAGACGGCATCGAGCCCCGACGTCGTCGAGAGGAGCAGACGGCATGCCGAGTTATCTGCGCGAGGCGTCGCGCAACCCCTTCGTATTGAAGATCTCCCTCCTGGCCGCCCTCGGCGGGCTGCTGTTCGGCTATGACACCGGCGTCATCTCCGGTGCTCTGCTGTACATCAAGAAGGACCTGGACGCGGGCGATCTCGCCCAGTCCTGGATCGTCGCCGGCCTGCTCGTCGGCGCCGTGGTGGGCGCGCTCGTCGGCGGGCGGCTGGCGGACCTGATCAGCAGGAGATGGATGCTGCTGATCTCCGGCATCGTCTACGTCCTGGCGGCCCTCGCGGCGGCGTTCTCCCAGTCGTCGGGCCAGCTGGTCGCGGCCCGGATGGTGCTGGGCCTGGCCGTCGGCGCGGCCTCGGCGGTGGTGCCGCTCTACATCGCCGAGCACACGCCGCCGAAGATCCGCGGCGGCACCGTCTCGTACAACCAGCTGATGGTGACGGTGGGCATCCTCGTCGCCTACCTCATCGACTTCGCGCTCCGCAACGTCGGCTCGAACTGGCGCTGGATGCTCGGCATCGGCGCCCTGCCGGGTGTGTTCCTGGTGATCGGCATGCTCTTCGTGCCCTACTCGCCGCGCTGGCTGATGCAGAAGGGCCGCCACGACGAGGCGCGTGAGGTGCTGCGGCGTACCCGAGGGGGCGAGGACGTCGAGGAGGAGCTCACCGAGATCGAGTCGGTGCTGGCGGAGGAGCGGAATTCGGGGCTCCGCGCGCTGCTCCGGCCCTCCCTGCGGCCGATGCTGATCGTCGGGATCGGCCTGGCCGTCATCCAGCAGGTGGTCGGGGTGAACACGGTCGTGTACTTCTCACCGACGATCCTCACCTACACCGGCCTGCACGCCAGCGACGCGATCGCGCAGGCACTGTCGGTCGGCATCACCAACGTCGTTTTCACGATCATCGCCGTGCTGCTGCTGGACCGGGTCGGCCGCCGGGCGCTGCTCATCGCCGGCACCATCGGGCTCACCGTCGCGCTCCTGACGCTCGCCGCGTTCTTCGCCTTCGACTGGAAGGACTCGGCGCCCTGGGTGGCGCTGGTCGCGCTGGTGCTGTTCATCGCGTCCTTCGCCATCGGGCTCGGCCCAGGGTTCTGGCTGATGATCTCCGAGATCTTCCCGCTCGGCGTCCGCGGCACGGCGATGGCCGTGTGCAGCGTGTTCAACTGGGGCGCCAACTTCTTCGTGTCGTACTACTTCCTGCAGCTCGTCGACGGCATCGGCAAGGCGTGGACGTTCAGCCTGTACGCCGTGATGGGCGTCCTGGGCATCGTCTTCTTCCTCACCAAGGTGCCGGAGACCAAGAACCGCACGCTGGAGGAGATCGAGCGCGACCTGGGCGCCCCGGCGTCCGGAACGAGCACCCGGCACCAGACCGCCTGAGCCGGCCGCCCCTGGGGCGTGTCCGACAGGACATGCCCCGGGACTGGCGAGCTTTTAGAAAAGCATTCTAGAATGCTCCTCGCATCCAAGGGGGTGCCAAAGCTCCACAGAAGGGGCCGATGATGCCCACCGACCCGTCCGCGGCGGTCCCCAAGGCGATCCCGAAGCCGACCCCCGAGACGCTGCCGTTCTGGGACGGCGCCGCCGCCGGAGAGCTGCGCGTCCAGCGCTGTCTCGCCTGCCGGCGGCACTACTTCTACCCGCGTCCGGTCTGCCCGCACTGCGGCACGTCCGAGGTCGAGTGGGTCGCGGTCAGCGGACGGGCCAGCCTCTACTCCTACGTCATCAGCCATCGCCCTGCGCCGGGCTTCGCCGGGGACGGCCCGTACGCGATCGCCGTGGTCGAGCTCGAAGAGGGCGTCCGGATGATGACGAACATCGTGGGCATCGAGATCACGCCCGAGAACCTCGAGCTGGACATGCCGCTGCGCGTGGTCTTCGAGCCACGCGGCGACGTCCACGTTCCCCTCTTCGAGCCGGCCACCGCGCCGGCCGTCAAGGACGGCCGATGAGCACCGACATCGTCATCGTCGGCGCGGCCGAGACCGACGAGATCGGGCGGCTGCCGGACCGTTCGGTGTTCGAGCTCCACCTGGAGGGCGCGCGCAACGCGCTCGCCGACGCGGGCCTGACCAAGGACGACATCGACGGGGTCGCGACGGTCGGCACACCCGGCCCGGTGCAGGTGGCACACGCCCTGGGCATCACCCCCGCCTGGCTGGACGGCACGTCGGTCGGCGGCACGTCCTTCCTGTTCCACGTACGGCACGCGCTGGCGGCGATCCGCGCCGGGCTGTGCCACACGGTGCTCATCACGCACGGCGAGTCCGGCCGGTCACGGGTCGGCGCGCCGCCCCGGGCACTCGGGCGCGACTCTCTGCTGGGCCAGTTCGAGCTGCCGTACGGGACCATGGGGCCGGCGACGACGTTCACGGTCACGGCGCTGCGGTACATGAAGGAGACGGGGCTCACGCACGAGCAACTGGCCTCCGTGGCGGTCGCCCAGCGCCGGTGGTCCAGCCGCAACCCGCGTGCGGCAATGCGCGACCTGGTCACGGTCGAGGACGTGCTCGCCTCGCGGCTCGTCGCCTACCCGTTCCACCTGCTCGAATGCTGTCTGGTCACCGACGGTGGCGGGGCGCTGGTCGTCACCTCGCGGAGGCGGGCCGAGGCGCTCGGCACCCGCAAGCCACCGGTGTACGTGCTGGGATCCGGCGAGTCGGCGGAGTCGCCCATCATCTCGCAGATGGAGGACTTCACCACGTCGCGGTCGTTCCGGTTGTCCAGCCAGGCCGCGTTCGCCGACGCGAAGATCACCCATGGCGACGTCGACCACCTGATGATCTACGACGCGTTCGCCCACGTCCCCATCTACGGGCTGGAGGACATGGGCTTCGTCGGGCGCGGCGAAGCCGGCGTGTTCATCGAGGAGGGCCACACCTCGCCGGGCGGACGGCTGCCGATGAACACCAACGGCGGCGGCCTGTCCTACACCCACACCGGCATGTACGGCATGTTCGCGATGCAGGAGTCGATCCGCCAGCTGCGCGGCGAGGCGGCCGCGCAGGTGCCCGGTGTCGAGCTGAGCGTCGTCCTCGGCAATGGCGGGATGTTCATGTCGGCCGCCACTCTGGTCCTCGGCAACCGACGGGCCTGAGCCGAGGATAGACGTCCGCCCGCAGCCTCCGCGGGCGGTGTAACCGGTTCCGGCACCGCGGGCGCGGTGTCATGAGTGAGCGGAGTGGCTAGTGGCAGATCGAAGATGGCGTTCGGCCATCGCCTGTGTCGCGCTGGCGACGGCGGTACCCCTGCTGCCGGTGACAGCGGCGCCGGCGGACGCGGCGGCGTCGCATTCGCGGCTGACCATCACGTCCGAGTCCAATCCCCGGCCGCAGTTCGTCAGCGGCGGCCAGGTGCTGATCCGCGTCGTCCCGGCGGGCTCCCGGCCGACGACCGTCCGCGCGAACGGGCACGACGTGACCTCGGGCCTGCACCGGCAGTCCGACGGCAGCCTCCTCGGAGTGGTGAACGGTCTGCGCGAGGGCGCGAACACGCTGGAGGCCCGCCAGTCCGACGCTCGCGCCTCTCTGCGCGTCACGAACCACCCGGTCACCGGTCCGGTGCTCTCGGGCCGGCAGCAGCTCCCGTTCTACTGCGAGACCCAGGCGTTCGGCCTGCCGGCCGCGTCGCAGCCGTACTGTTCGGCGCCCACCCAGGTGAGCTACCAGTACCGCACGACGGCGGGCGCGTACGCACCGCTGGCCGACCCGTCCAGCCGCCCCGCGGACCTGGCCACCGCGACGGTGAACGGCGCCAAGGTGCCCTACATCGTGCGGGTCGAGCGCGGCACGATCGACCGCGCGGTCTATGAGATCGCCGCCCTGTACGACGGCACCGCGCCCTCCCCGGTCACCCCGGACAAGAGCTGGAACGACCGGCTCGTCTACACCTTCGGCGGGGGCTGCAACGCCGGCTACCACCAGGGCAGCGGGACCGGGGGCGTGCTGAACGACCTGTTCCTGGGTCAGGGCTACGCGGTCGCCTCCTCCACCCTGAACGTGCTGGACAACAACTGCAGCCCGATCATCTCGGCCGAGGCGGCGATGATGGTCAAGGAGCACTTCATCGAGACGTACGGCCCGGTCGCCCACACGATCGGCTGGGGCGGCTCCGGCGGCGCCATCCAGCAGTACGACATCGCGGAGAACTACCCCGGCATCGTGGACGGCATCATCCCCGGCGTATCGTTCCCCGACCCGCTGAGCACGGCCGGCCCGGTCTCGGACTGCCGGCTGCTGGACCGCTTCTTCGCCGGTCCCGGCACCGCGTTCACCGCCGCGCAGAAGAAGGCCGTCGCCGGGTTCAACGACTACACGACCTGCGTCTCCTGGGACCAGACCTTCGCCAGCCGGTCCACCGCCACGGACAGCTGCAGCGCGGCGATTCCGGTGTCCGCCCGCTGGGACCCGGTCACCAACCCGGGCGGCGTCAAGTGCAACTCCAACGAGCAGTTCGTCAACCAGCTCGGCCGCGACCCGCGTACCGGGTTCGTCCGCAGCCCGCTGGACAACGTCGGCGTCCAGTACGGACTGGCGGCGCTGAAGGCGAAGACGATCACGCCGGCGGAGTTCACCGCGCTCAACACCGCCATCGGCGGCCTGGACTACACGGGCAAGCCGGTGGCGCAGCGCCTCGCCGCCGACCCGAAGGCTCTGAGCACGGTGTACGCCGACGACCTCGTCAACTCGGCGTCACAGGGCCTGCGGCAGACGCCGATCATCGACCAGCGCACCGACCTGGACTTCGCCGGGCCGGGCAACGACATTCACACGACGGAGTGGTCGTTCGTCATGCGGCAGCGGCTGCTGCACGCAGGTGGCACCGCCGCAAACCAGGTCATCATCGAGAGTGACCCGACGGGCGCCGAGGCGACGGCCGCGGCGGCCTATGAGTTCAATGCCATGGAACGCTGGCTGACCGCGATCGACGCCGACCACTCGGGCCGCGACCTGCGGCACAAGGTCGTCGCCGACCGCCCGTCCGACCTGGGCGACGGCTGCTACCTGTCGGCCACCGAGCGCATCCGCGAACCCCTCACCTACCCGTCCGGCGGGCGGTGCGGAGCGAAGTACCCCGTGGCCGCCAACACCCGCATGGCGGCCGGGGAGAGCCTGTCGATGGACTTCATGAAGTGCGCGCTGAAGCCGCTGGACTTCCGCGACTACCCGGTCACGTTCACGGCCGAGGAGCAGAAGCGGCTGCGGACGACATTCCGCACGGGTGTCTGTGACTACAGCCGTCCGGCCGTCGGCCATCGCCGGCCGATCGGCACCTGGCTGAGCTACAAGTAGGGCCCGGTGGTGGCCCTCGCCGTGCGAGGGCCACCACCCCGCCTGACCATCTCCTCCCGCGAGATCTACGGAGCCTTTGCGGAAGCCCGCTGGATGTACGGGTAGATACGTGGTGCGAAGTCTCTAACGCCACGAATCAAGAGGAGATGATATTTCCTCACGACACCGGCCGGGGGAGCGCGTCAGAAGAGCACTGGCCCCTGCGGGAATCATGCTGGTCCTGACCGCGACGGCGGGTTTCGTCGGCTGGTTCGGTGTCAGTGATCTGGCCGAGGCCCTGACCTATGTCGGGCGCTTTACGGGGGCCGTCTTCGTCATCGCCTGCGCGGTATTGTTAGTAGGCGCGGTAGCGAGTTTGGATCACTGGTTCAAGCAGAGTTTTCAGTTCTCCGGCCCGGCCACCCTGATCGGCACGTGCGCCGCGGTCGCCGTGAACGCGATGCTGTTCATCACGGCGCTCCGAGATGGCGACCGCAGGGAGTATGTCTTCTATTGGCTCGTCCTTCTCGCCGCATCGCTGTGGGCCGTGTACGCGGTGTACCGCACGCGCCTTTCGGCCTTCGGCCCCGGGCGGCTGACGCTGGCGCTCGTCATCTCCTCAGGCCTCGCGGTCGCCAACTTCGGCTATGCACAGCTGTACCTGCCGTACGCGAAGTCGGTCAACCCGATGCTGGAGGTGAGCTTCGGAACACCTGTCCTCAACTCCAAGTCGGACACCGCGGCGCTGCCGGTCGGCGTGAAGTTCACCAACCGCAGCAGTGTGGGCCTCTACATCCTGGGCGCCGAATACATGGTGCTGGGCAGGAAGGCGATCGTCAGCCCGGCAGGGCGCCCGCCATCGGAGTGGCGGACCGATGTGATCGAAGGACACGAGATCGCCCGCAATACCGCTATCCACGGGTATGACGTCATCCAGAAATCCCGTTGGTACACACCCTTCGGTCACCCGGTGGAAGGCGGCCAGGAGTACAGCACGAACCAAATAGTTCAGCTGCCGCTCCGTATGGCATATGACGAGCTTCTCCTCAAAGCGACCGTCGTTCTTGTTCGAAAGGACCGGCTGGTCCTCGATCACGACTACGGTCCTGCCAAGGAGTATTCCTGGGACAGGTCGAACAAGCCGAAGCCGCGCTCGATCGCGGGCATGGACTACGTCAAATACCAGGGCCGGGTCCATGAGAACAACTCGATCGCGGAGCACATCAGACACCGGCGGTACGTCACCGTGTGGTGGATCGTCAACGGTCCCGCGGGCAGTGATCCGTTCGTCAGCACCATCTCGCGTGCCGGTAAGGAAGGCCGCGACACATCGCCCGTCGAAGAGCGCAGGAACGAGAGCCGGTACGGCCTTGTCACCGAGCAGACGGGATGGCTGGAAAAGCCCCTCTGGGGGCTTTCCCCCGCCGGCCACTGAGGCTGAGGACGACCGGGCTCAGGGGCGCCAGGTGATCAGCGCGTCCAGTGCCTCGATGCGTGAGCCGCGTACCAGCAGCGGATTGATCTCCAGGGACTCCAGGTCGTCGCCCATGCTCTCGGCCAGGGCGCAGACGCGGGCGACGGTCTCGGCCACCGCCTCCAGGTCCGCGGGTTCGCTGCCGCGGGCGCCCCGGAGCAGTTTCGCCCCGCGCAGTTCGCCGAGCGCCTCCCGTACCTCCGCGGCGTCCACCGGCAGCAGGCGCAGGGCCGAGTCCTTCAGGACCTCCACCCAGACGCCGCCGAGGCCGACCGCCAGAACCAGGCCCCAGCTCGGGTCGTGCACGACGCCGACCAGGAGTTCGACGCCGCCGTCCCGCTGTGGCTGGACCAGCGCGCCGATCCCGCCGGCGGCCGTGCGGATCTCCCCGTACGCCCGGCGTACGTCCTCGGCCGAGGTGAGGCCCAGCCGTACGCCGCCGATGTCGCTCTTGTGGCCCAGTCCCTCGGCGGCGGCCTTCAGCACGACCGGATAGCCGAACCTCTCGGCCGCGGCCACGGCGGCGGCCTCGTCCGGCGCGAGCTCGGACGGGACCACCGGCACACCGTTGTCCGCGAGGAACGCCGCCGCACGATGCTCGGCCCACGTGCCCGTACCGGGCGCGACCGGGGCGGACGACGCCGGGCGCGGCGGCGCCGGGCGAGCGTACGCCCGTGACCACCGCACGGCGGCGCCGATGGCCGACATTCCGTGCTCGATGCCGCCCAAGACGTGCGGGTATCCGGTGCGCTCCTGGAGTGTGCGCGCGAACGCGCCGACGTCCGTCAGCACGTTGGCGACGATGACGACCGGCCGCGGCGACTCGCGGATGACGCGCGTGCTGTTCTCGTACAGGCGGAGGACCGGCGCGGGGTCGGGCGGCTCGATCCTCGGCAGGTCCGACAGCAGCACGACGACGTCGATGCCCGGATCCTCGGCCACGATCCGCAGCGCGCGGCTGAGAAGGGTCCGGTCGACGACGACATACCCGGTCACGTCCAGCGGGTTCGCCGCGCTGCCGAACTCCGGGATGATCTCGGTGAGCCGGGTGACGGTCGCGTCGGCGAACGGCGGCAACTCCAGCCCCTCGTCCTCGGCCCGGTCGGCGATGATCTCCGAGGCGCCGCCGGACGGGGTGACCACGCCGAGGCGGGGACCGGGCAGCGGCCCGGACGAGGCGAGCAGTCCCGCCGTGATGATCAGATCTTCGAGCGACCGTACGCGCACGACGCCGAGCCGCCGGAACGCCGCGTCGATGACGGCGTCGTCGCCGACGAGCGCCCCGGTGTGCGCCTGGGCGGTACGCGAGGCGAGCCCGCTCCGGCCGATCTTGAGCGCGACGATCGGCTTGCCGGCCTCCAGCGCCCTGCGGGCCGCCCGGGCGAACTCTTCCGGCCGCCGGATCGATTCGAGGAAGAGCGCGATGACCTTCGTCGCCGGGTCGTCCACGAGATACTCGATCACGTCGGTGACCGAGACGACGGCCTCGTTGCCCATCGAGGTGAGCAGGCTGATGCCGATGCCGCGCACCTGGCTGAACGCCAGTACGGAGCTGGCCAGCGCGCCGCTCTGCAGCACGACGCCGACCGAGCCGGACAGCAGCGGCGGCGGGATCGGCAGGCCGTACGGGGTCACGGAGGTGGCGGCGTTGATGAAGCCGTTGCCGTTCGGGCCGAGAACGGTGAGCCCGTTCGCCCGGCAGCAGGCGGCCAGCTCCTCCTCGCGCTTGCGTCCCTCCGGCCCGGTCTCGCCGAAGCCCGCGGTCAGCACCACGTAGTTGCGGATGCCGAGCCGCGCGCCCTCCTCGAGCACGTCGAGGACGACGGCGGTCGGCACCATGACATAGACGAGGTCGACCGGCCCGGGGAGGTCGCTGAGGCTCCGGTACGCCTGCCGGCCGTGCACGGTACCGGTACGCGGGTTGACCAGGTAGACCGGCCCGTCGAAGCCGTGCCGCTCCAGGTTGGCCAGTGTGTTCACCGACCAGCCCGACTTGTCCGTGGCGCCGACCATGGCGATCGAGGCCGGATTGAACAGCGCGTGGACCCCCGGGCCGGCTCTCACTCCCCGATCCCGCCGAGGCGCACGTGACCTTTCAGCAGGTTGCGCGCGATCGTACGGCGCTGGATCTCGTCGGTGCCCTCGTAGATGCGCAGCAGGCGCAGCTCGCGGTACCAGCGTTCGATCGGCAGCTCCTTGGTGTAGCCCATCCCGCCGTGGATCTGCAGGACGCGGTCCACGACCTTGTTGGCCATCTCGGCGCCGTTGAGCTTGGCGATCGAGGAGGCGTGCCGGGCGTCCAGACCCTGCTGTACGCGCCAGGCCGCGTACAGCGTGAGCCACTTGGTCGCCTCGATCTCGACCTGGGAGTCGGCGATCTGCCACTGGATGGCCTGGTACTCGCCGATCAGGTGCCCCATCGACGTGCGGATGTTCGCGTAGTCGATGGCCATCTGCAGGAGGCGCTCGGCCGCGCCGATGGCCCGTGCCGGGATCATGAAGCGGCCGTTCCTGATCCAGGTCATGGCGAGCTCGAAGCCCTTGCCGACCTCGCCGAGGACGTTGTCGTGCGGCACGCGTACGTCATCGAAGACCAGTGACGCCGGGCCCCACTCGCCCATGGTCGGGATCGGCTCGGACGTCCAGCCCATGTCGCGGTCGACCAGGAAGCAGGTGACACCCGCGTCCGGCACCACGGCGAAGACCATGACGAAGTCGGCCTCGTTGCCGCCGGTGATGAACGTCTTCTCACCGTTGATGATCCAGTCGCCGCTCGCGTCCCTGACGGCGCGGGCGGAGATGTTGCGGGCGTCGGAGCCCGCGCCCGGCTCGGTGATGGCGAAGCAGGACCGCCGCTCGCCCTCGATGGTCGGGATGAGGTAGCGCTGCTTCTGCTCCTCGGTGCCGGCGTAGAGGATGTTGTCCGCGCTGCCGCCGAAGCTGAAGGGCACGAACGTGCGCCCGGTCTCGATGGTGAGGATGGCCGACATGAGGGGACCCGCGTCCAGGCCGCCGTACTCCTCGGGAGTGTTGATCCCCCAGAACCCGGCCTTCCTGGCCTTCGCCTGCAGCTCCTTGATCACGTCGGCGCCGAGTCCGGGCCGGCCGGCGCGCTCGTTGCGCAGAACCTCGTCCTCGAGAGGGATGACCTCTTTGCTGATGAAGCTGCGGACGGTGTCGCGGATCTGCCGCTCCTCGTCGCTGAGCGAAAAGTCCACCATGAGCCGGCCCTCCACGGGAATTAGTTTCTAGAACGTGACTCTAAAACCAGCGTGCTCCTCCCCCCTGGGCGTGTCAAGAGCGGCCAGAACGTGCGCGGACCACGTGGGAGGATTTTGGAATACGGTTCCGTAATCTGAGAGGTAGCGACGGCGAAGAGGCGAGGTTCGATGGCACGCAAGACGAACACACGCCCGAGCGCGAACGCCTGGCAGTGGAGCCGCACGGCGGAGACGCGCCGGGGGATGCTGACGGCGGCGCGCGAGGTGTTCACCGAGCGCGGCTTCGCGGACGCGAGTGTGGCCGACGTGGTCGAACGCGCCGGGTCCAGCGTGGGGAGCCTCTACCACCACTTCGGGGGCAAGGCCGAGCTGTTCCTCGCGCTGTGGGAGGACCACCAGGATGCGCACGAGGAGGCCGCCTCGGCCGCGGTCGCGGCGCTGCGCGAGGCGGGAGAGACCAACCCGCTGGAGCTGTTCATCGCGGGCGCGCAGGCGTTCCTCGAGGGCTCCTGGCAGCGGCGCGACCTCGTACGGCTGCTGATGGACGGTGACGGGCCGCCGGGGTTCGAGCTGATGCGCCGCACGCGCAACCGCGAGTGGGTGCGGCAGAACGCCGTGCTCCTCGGTGCCGGCACCGATCCGGTGGACCGGGTCACCGTCGCGGTGCTGACCACCGTGATCGGCGAGGCCGCCCGCGAGGTCGCCGCCTGCGAGACCAAGACGGAGGCCGACACCGTGGCCGCGGCCGCGATCCGCCTCATCCGCCGCCTCGACCCCCTCACCGAAGACGACGAGGAGCGCTGACAGGGCGCGGCGGCTTGGCGGCCAGCCCCGTTCTGGGGTTTCGGTGTGGCGTGTCGGTCGTGGGGTGTGGTCGGTGCCGGCGTGGTGCGGCAACATGCTGATCGTGCGTTCTGAAGTGGCGGACCGCGAGGCCGCCGCTCTGGAGTACGACCGCGCGGGCCGACCAGAACGCGCAGAAGCCCTGCGCGCCGAAGCCCAGGTGCTCTCGTCCCACCTGTGACGAGCACGCCTGCCCATCCGGGCGCCACCGACCCTTCGAGCAGTTGGGCCCACGCGGGTACGAGGCGGTCGAGGAAGTAGGGCCGGGAAGTGGCGGTAGACCGTGGCCACCCCGGCTCCCGGCCGGGTCGGTCAGCTCGGCGCGCAGCGAGATCCGCAGTGCGCTCTCTGTGGCGGCCCTCCGCGATGTCGGCGCACCGGCGCTTCGACGCCTGAGGTCACGAAGACCGCTGCGGCCGCGTCGAGCAGCGTCCTCCTCTGCGCCGGGCGTCGGCCCGCTTATGGAGGGCCGCATGCCCTGCGTTCCCGTCGCCTGCGTTCACCGCGCCGTTTCCTCCACTCCCGAGCTTGCCAAACGGAACAACGTTCCCTATCGTTCCGGAACAAGGTTCCGTTTGCTCATGACGCCAGAGCAGGGGCCGAAGACCAAGCGTCCGCTCGAACGATGACGGCGCCCCCGACTCCGGCGCTGCCGGTACCGAAAGGACGGCCCCCGATGCCGCACACCTCCCACCCTCGCTTCGGGATCATGACCGCTCCCTCGCAGGTCGACTACCACGACGTCCTGCGGGTCTGGCGGGAGGCCGACACGATCCCGGAGATCGAGCATGCGTGGCTGTTCGATCACCTCATGCCGATCGGCGGCGACCCGGACGGACCGACTCACGAAGGCTGGACGCTGCTCTCGGCCCTCGCCGCACAGACCCGGCGACTGCGGCTCGGCGTGCTCGTGACCAGCAATCGCTTCCGGCCGCCCGCGATGCTGGCCAAGATCGCCGCAACCGTCGACATCGTCTCCGGCGGGCGGCTCGACTTCGGTATCGGCGCGGGCTCACGCCCTGACCACCCGCTGGCCCGACGCGAGTACGAGGCACACGGCCTGCCCTTCCACGACTTCGCCCATTCGGTGGGGAGCCTGGCCGAGGCGTGCACCGTCATCCGGCGGTTGTGGACCGCGACCGAGCCGTTCGACTTCGACGGCACCTACGCCCGGCTCACCGGGGCGTTCTGCAACCCAAAGCCGGTGCAGCGCCCCTACCCGCCGATCCTGATCGGCGGACGCTCGTCCGCGACGCTGCGCGTGGCCGCCGAGCACGCCGACCTGTGGAACATCCCCGGCGGTGACATCGACGACGTCGTCCGCCGCAGCGCACTGCTGGACCGCTACTGCACCGAGATCGGCCGCGACCCCGGCTCGATCGTCCGCTCGATCCACCTGCAGGTCTCCTACGACCGGCCCGGCATCACCCAGGATGCGATCGGCGAAGCGATCGACGCCGGCTTCCGGCACATCGTCCTCGGACTGCCGGCGCCCTACCCCGCCAACGTCGCACAGTGGGTCACCGACGAGCTCATCACCATGTCGGCCCAGGGCCTGTCTCGAAGTCCCCGTCCGTAGTAGACAGCGGGACGGAGACAGGCCCTGGCCTAGGGCGGATATGCGGCGTGGTCGCGGAACTCGCCGTGGATCCGTCCCTCGCGCAGGGCGGCGATGAAGTCGCGTGGCCCGTCGAAGTCGGGCATGTCGAGGTACGCAGCGCCGATGCCGTGGGGGTCGTGGGCGTCGGAGCCGGCCGCTCGCCCCGACCCCGTCCGCGTCGTCCGCGAGTTGCGCGACGCCAGTTCGCTCGCGCCATCGGGCCTGGAACCGTAACCCCGGTCAGCGGTGGACGCCCACCTGGCCGCAGGCCGCGCCGTCACGTCGTGGCACTCAGCGGACCGGCGTCACAGCCGGTCCTGTCACGTCCGGCTCATGCCGCTCGTACAGCCATTCGTCGTGCCACTCGCCGTGCAGCCAGACGTGCGAGCGGGCCAGGCCGATCCGGCGGAAGCCGTTGTTCTCCAGGACCTTCATGGAGGCGGGGTTGTCGGTGCGCACCGACGCCTCGACCCGGTGAAGGCCCAGCTCGCCGAAGGCGATGCCCAGGCAGCGGGCCACGGCGGCGGTGGCGACGCCTCGCCCGCACTCGCGCTCCGCCACCCAGTAGCCGATGCGCCCGGCTCGCAGGGCTCCCCAGACGATATGGTTCAGCGCCATGTAGCCGAGGTACTCTCGCGCCGTCGTTGAGTAGATCAGGGCCGTCCACTGAGCCCCTTCCGACCTGCGGCGTGCCGCGTCGACGAGGAGCCTTTGCTGCTCGCCGACGGAGAAGAAGGCTCCATCACGCTCCGGCTCCCATTTCTGGAGGAATGTCCGGTTTTCGCGATAGAGCCGGGTGAGCACAGGCGCGTG
>DASQPY010000249.1:0-7036 GCA_035643735.1 Actinoallomurus sp.
CCGACGTGTTGTGGTCGACGGTGGTCTCGATGATCCTGGTGTTGCCGGAGGGTTGCGTGTTCACGCCGCCGCCGTTGATCGGCGCGGTGTTCGCCGAGACGACGGAGCCGAACACCGTCAGCGTGCCCGAATTGAGAAACCCGCCGCCGCCGACACCGGTCGTGGTGTTCGCGTTGAGCAGGCTGCGCGAGATCGTCGCCGTGGCGCCCGCGTTGTTGGCGACCGCGCCGCCGTTCCCGGCGTTGTTCCCCGACATCGTGACGTGGCGGAGCACGAGCGTGCCCGCGTTCTGGATGCCGCCGCCGAGGCCGGCGGTGCTTCCGTTCGTGATGGCGATACCGGTAAGGCGGAGTGTGGCGCCCACGGCGACGTCCAGGACGCGGAAGGGGGTGGCCGCCGCCGGATCCCGGCGGATCGTCGTCCTCGGTCCGCCGACCAGGGTGACCTCCCCGGCGATGGTCGGCAGGCCGGTGGCCGCGGTCGCCGGAGTCGTGATGCTGTAGGTGCAGCCCGCGGTGAGCCGGAGCACCGTCGTGACGGCGTTGGCCGCCGTGATCGACGAGGCGAGCGCCGCCGCGCTGCACGGCACCTTCACGACGCGTGGTCCGCTTGCCATCGACTGCGCCGGGGACGCCGCGATCAGCGTTCCCCCCGCGAGCACGGCGGCCCCCGCACCGCCCGTTACTCTCGAAAATGAGCCCATTAGACCGCCCTCAGCCGGAATCGAATGCCTTTCGGATCGACGGACAGATCGTCCTGTCGTTCGCTGAAAGCAGAAGAACACGTACAGGGACGGTCACACGGCGGCAGCCGTTCGCGTATCTCCAAAAATTGACCAGCCTTTGCGGCCGCTTTCCACGGGGGCGGTCGGGGTCAATGGCGGGATCACTGGCGGAAATAGCGTGCGGGCAGGTGCTTTCTGATGGCGGCCGGCTTGAAGCCCTGTTTCTCGATGGTGCGCAGCAGACGTTTGAAATCATCCGTCATGTTCGGATTGAAGTGCACGAGCAGAATGTCCCCCGGGTGCAGCCCGCCGGCGGTCTGGTACGCGATCCGGCCGCCGGTGACGACCTCGCGCCAGAAGAACACGGCCTTCATCCCGCAGTCCCGCGCGGCGCGCAGTGTGTCGCGCCCGGCCGCGCCGTACGGGGCGCGGAACAGCGTCGGCCGCGAGCCGTACTGCCGGGAGTAGATGTCGGCGGAGGCGCAGATCTGCTCCTTCTGCCGCGCGTAGGACAGCTTGGGCATGTACGGGTGGGTCATCGTGTGGTCCTCGATGAGCGCGCCCGCGCGCTGCAGCCCGCGGAAGTAGCCGTAGTCCTTCCTGATGGCCAGGTTCGTGAGGAACAGCGTCACGGGGACACGCCGTTCGCGGATCAGCCGGACGAACGCGGGGTCCTTCTCCCAGCCGTCGTCGATGGTGATGAACACGACCTTGCCGTGTACCGGGATGCGGCTGAACACGGGAGGGAGCGGGCCGGGCGCCTCCACCGTCCGCGTCACCGTCGTCGTGGCCGTGTTCCCGTCCGGTGGCCTGGTGGCCGGCGGCTTCGCGCGGCCCTTCGCGGGCGGTCGCCGCGATCGCGCCTGGCCGCCGGACCTGGAGGCCGTGGGCGTCCCCGCCGTCCGCGGGTCCGCGGTGTGATGGCAGGCCGTCAGTCCGCCCGCGGCGAGCAGGGTGCAGGCGGTCGCGGTCATGGTGCGCGCCGGTGGCCGAAGTGCCATCGGATGGCCCCCAGGTGGCAGACTGATCCCAAGTTGCCTGGATTTGGCTCCCGGCGGTCATGATTCCATGAATGCCCCCACATTCCGTGACTCATGCCGAGAGGGTCTGTGAGCCGGTGTCGGACACGCGTCTGACAAAAGGCTGATAAAGGACACGCGGGGTGCTCGGCAGATGTTGCCATTCGCCCGGCGGCCGGGGTTTTCTAGTGTCGGGGCTCACAGGAGGTCGCCGATGAAGGTCAACGGCAGCGTCAACGTCGCCGCGCCCGTCCCGGAGGTGTGGAAGGCTCTGCAGGATCCTGCCGTGCTGGCCCGGACGATCCCGGGCTGCGAACGCCTGGACGAGGTGGCCCCCGACACGTACGCCATGACGATCAGGGCCGGGGTGGCGTCGATCAAGGGGACGTACGCCGGGCAGGTGGCGCTGTCCGACCCGGAGCCGCCGCACGCCTTCACCCTCCGCGCGCGTGGTCAGGGCGCGCCGGGCACGATCGACGCCACCGTACGGGTCCGCCTTTCCGAGGCCGACGGGGGCACCCGGGTCGACTACGACGCGGACGCCACGGTGGGCGGCATGATCGGTGGCGTCGGCCAGCGCATGCTCGCGAGCGTCGGGAAGAGGACGGCGGGGGAGTTCTTCTCCGCCGTGGAGAGCGTCATCATCCGCCCCGTCCCCGCACCGGAGGTCCCCGCGGCGGCCGTCGTGTCCCCGGTCTCCGGCGCACCCGCCGTACCCGTCGCCGTGCAGCCCCGTTCGTCCTCGGACGCCTGGGCGATGGCCTCGGCGTTCGGCGCGGGGGGCCTCGTGGCGCTCGCGGGCGTCGCCCTCGGCTGGGCCATCGCCCGCCGGTCCCAGCGCGACTGAACCTTTCGAGCCCTTTTCGAGCTTTACTGTCGCCGCTCAGGCCGGTGTGACGAGGCCTTGGGCGAGGGTGCGAGCCAGGGCGCTGACGGTCTCGTCCGGCACGGGCGGGGCGGCGGCGCCCTCGGCGAAGTAGCCGAAGAACGCCTGTTGGAAGCAGACGCCGGCCACCAGGGCGGCGGCCGCGTCCGGATCGGTACCGGCGGCGAGCCGCCCAAGTTCGAGCTCGGCGCGAAAGTAGGCGGCGATCCGGTCGACCGCCTTCCGCGGACCCGCGCCGTACCTGCTGATGCGCTCGTTGTGCGCGGCCATCAGCTGCGGCTCGGACAGGAGGGATCCCAGCATGGGGAACGCCTCGCGGTAGAAGTCCAGCGCGCCGCGCATCAGACGCCAGATGTTGTCCTCGACCCGGCCCTCGCCCGGTGTGATCTCCACGCGGGCGAAACCCGGCATCCGCTCGCCCAGGACACGCAGGAGGAGCTCCTCCTTGTCGCGAAAGTGCTTGTACAGCGTCGCCTCGGAGAAGCCGGCCACCTTGGCGATCTCCTTGGTCGTGGCGCGGACGATGCCGCGCGTCCGCATGAGCTCCGCTGCGGCGTCGAGGATGCGGTCGCGCGTCTCCATCGGTCTCCTCGGTCGGGTATCGGCGCATCGCAGGATAGTGGCGCTTGGTCAGTGAGTACTCACCCACTAGAGTTAGTGAGCACTCACTAACTGTGCTCACTAACTCCGGGAGGCGGACCGGATGAGGCTCACGGTTTTCGGGGCGACGGGCGGCACCGGCATCGAGCTCGTACGCCAGGCGCTGGAAGAGGGGAACGACGTGACCGCGGTCGTACGGGACCGGGCGCGCCTCGCGGTCTCCGGGCACGAGCGGCTGCGGGTCGTCACCGCGGACGCCACGGATCCGGTCGCGATCGCGCCCGCCGTCGAAGGCGCCGACGCGGTCGTCTCCTCGCTCGGCCACCGCGGTGGTGGGCCGGCGACGATCTGCGCGGACGGCACCCGCGCCATCATCGAGGCGATGGGCAAGCAGGGCGTCCGGCGGCTGCTCGTGGTCAGCGCCGCCGGCCTGGTCGCCGACAGGGGGGACGGCCTGTTCGTCCGCTATGTGGTCAAGCCGATGATCCTGCAGCCGCTGCTCAAGAACGGCTTCGCGGACAAGCGCCACTGTGAGGACGACGTCCGGGCCAGCGACCTGGACTGGACGATCGTCCGTCCGCCGCGCCTCACCGGCAAGAAGGCGACCGGCCGGTACCGCACCGCGACCGACGTCGGCCTCCGCGGTGGCCGGACGATCTCCCGCGCCGACCTGGCCGCCGGCCTGCTCGGGCTGCTCGCCGACGACTCCGTGGTGCACCACCACGTGTCGATCGCCTACTGAGCCCACGGCCGCCGGCCAGGCGGCGGGGAGATCCTCCGATCGGGTCCGGCCGTCAGTTGACGGAGATCAGGTCCACCACGAAGATCAGTGTCTCGCCGGGCTTGATCGCACGCCCGGCGCCGCGGTCGCCGTAACCGAGGTGGGGCGGGATGACCAGCTTGCGGCGTCCGCCGACCTTCATGCCGGCCACGCCCTGGTCCCAGCCCTGGATGACGCGGCCCCCGCCGAGCGGGAAGTCGAACGGCTCGCCGCGGTTCCACGAGGCGTCGAACTCCTCGCCGGTGGAATGCGAGACACCGACGTAGTGGACGCTGACGGTGTTACCGGGCCTCGCCTCGGCGCCGTCACCGACCGTGATGTCGGTGATCTCCAGGTCGGCGGGCGGGTTGCCCTCGGGAAAATCGATCTCGGGTCGCTCAAGCGCCATGGGATGTCTTTCGGTTCTGGACGACGTATGAGCTGTCCAGCGTAGCGATCCGGAAGTGATCATCGCCCGGCGCCGTGGAATGCCGCCGCCGCGGCCCGGGTTGCCCTGGACGTGAATGTCGAGATCTTCTCCGATGTCGTGTGCCCGTGGTGCTACCTCACGAGGGCCAGGTTCCGTACCGCCGTCGAGGCGTACGGCGCGGACCCCGTGGTGACCTGGCGGGCGTTCCAGCTCGATCCCGGCACGCGGGGTGGCGGGCTGACCGATGAGTACCTGGCCGAGCGGTTCGGCGGAGCGGACAAGGTCGCCCAGATGCACGAGCGGATGCACGGCCTGATGGCGGCCGAGAACCTCCCGTACGAGCCCGAAAAGGCGATCATCGCCAACACGCGTGACGCCCACCGGGTCATCGCGCTCGCGGGCGAGGCGGGCGTCCAGGACGCCGTCGTGGGACGGCTGTTCCGTGCCCACCACGCCGAGGGCCGCGACCTGAACGACCACGGGACCCTCGCCGAGCTGGCCGCGGAGGCCGGCCTCGACGGTGTGACGGAGATGCTCGCGGCGGACGGCGGCGAGGCGGCCGTGGCCGAGCAGGTCGAGCGCGCGCGGGCGATGGGCGTGAGCGGCGTCCCGTTCGTCGTCTTCGAAAACACGTGGGCGGTCTCCGGCGCGCAGCCGGCGGAGGTGTTCGAGAGCGCCCTGCGTGAGGTGGCCGCGCAGGCGTAGTCACGAAAAACCGCGGGGTCGTTGGCAGGAGTCGACGATTCCCCGGCGCACACCGGCCGGGTAGACACTGACTCATGGCGATCCGGATCGGTATTGACACTGGCGGGACGTTCACCGACGTCGTGGCGGTGGACGAGGACAGCGGCGAGATCGTCACGACCAAGACGCCGTCGACGCCGGGTGATCCGGCGGAGGGCTTCATGGCGGGCGTCGGCCGCCTGGGCGCCGCCGAGATCGCCGCGGTGTGCCATGGCACGACGGTGGCCACCAACCGGCTGCTCGAGGGCCGGGTCGGCGACCTCGGTTTCGTCACCACGGAGGGTTTTGAGTTCCTGCTCGAGATCGCCCGGCAGAGCGTCCCGGACGGCTACGGGAACTCCTACTTCTGGGTGAAGCCGCCGCGGATCGTCCCCGCGCACCGGGTGCGTACGGTCGGCGGACGGCTCGACCACACCGGCGCCGAGGTACGGCCATTCGACGAGGAGTCCGCGACGCGCGCCGCACGCTGGTTCCGCGAGCACGGCGTGGACACGGTGGGCGTGTGCTTCCTGCATTCGTACGCGGACCCGTCGCACGAGCTGGCCATGCGCGAGGTGCTGCGCCGCGAGCACCCCGAGGCCGTGGTGTCGCTGTCGCACGAGGTCCTGCGGGAGTACCGCGAGTACGAACGGTCGGTCACGACGCTCGTCGACGCGGCCGTCAAGCCCGCCATCGGCCGGTACGTCGCGCAGATCGCCGACCGGCTCGGCGACGTCCCGCTCTATGTGATGACGAGCAACGGCGGGGTCCTGTCCGCGGGCGAGGTGGTGAACCAGCCGATCACGACCGTCCTGTCCGGCCCGGCGGCCGGCGCTCTCGGCGCCGCCTTCGTCGCCCGCTCCGTGTCCCAGGACGCACAAGACGGGCGCCACCCCTACCGTGACGTGATCACACTCGACGGTGGGGGGACCTCCACCGACGTGGCGGTGGTGCTCGGCGGGGAGCCGACCCTCACGACCGAGGGGACGGTCGGCCGGTACCCATCCAAGATCCCGATGATCGACATCGTCACGGTCGGCGCCGGCGGCGGCTCCATCGCCTGGATCTCTCCCGAAGGCACGCTGAAGGTCGGGCCACGGTCGGCCGGCGCCGATCCCGGGCCGATCTGCTACGGCCGCGGCGCGGCCGACGTGACCGTCACCGACGCCCACGTCCGCCTCGGGCGCATCCCGCCGCACCTGCTCGGCGGCGAGATCCCGCTCGACGCGGCGGCGGCCGGGAAAGGGGTGGCCGGGCTGGCGTCGAACCTGGGGCTCGGCGTCGAGGAGTGCGCCACCGGCATCCTGGAGATCAGCGCCTGGAACCAGGCCAACGCCATCCGGCAGATCACCGTCAAGCGCGGCCTCGACGTGCGCGATTTCCCGATGGTGGCCTTCGGCGGCTCCGGCCCGCTGCTCGTCTGCCGGCTGATCGACATCCTCGGCCTGCCGTCCGTGCTCGTACCCCGCGATCCCGGGAACCTGTCCGCGTTCGGCCTGCTCACCGTGGACGTCCGCAGCGAGTACGTGCGGACCCACGTCACCCGGGACCCGGACGCGGCGACGCTCGCCGAGGTGTACACCGAGCTGGAGAGCCAGGCCGCCGCCGCGCTCGACCGACAGGGCTTCAAGGACCACCGCTACCTGCGCTCCGCGGACCTGCGCTACTACGGGCAGGCGTTCGAGGTACGCGTCCCGGTGGGCGACATCGACACCGGCGAGGTCGCGGGCCGGTTCCACGACGAGCACGAGCGGCTCTACGGCTACTGCCACCGCGACGACCACGTCGAGTGGGTCAACCTCCGCGTCTCCGGCGTCGGCCCGATCAGGCGCCCCCGGCGGGCGGAGCGGCCGCCCGGCGACGGCGATCCGGGCCGTGCCCGCACCGGCACCCG
>DASQPY010000250.1:0-2469 GCA_035643735.1 Actinoallomurus sp.
CGGTTGCGGTGGTCGACGTGGGTGAAGTGGTGCAGGTCCCGCTCCGGGATACGCGGGTACGACCCGAAGTAACGCAGGTAACGGGTGCGGTCGGACAGCTTGGCGTGGAACGCAACCAGCGCGTCGGCATCCTCGGGCCGGATGGGTCTGACATGAACCACCCCGCCGTCCGAGACGACGACATCGGCCTCCCACGCGGACGGATACCCCTCCCGCGCCACCTCCACCGCCGCCCCGGCCCCCGCCGCCGGCTCCGGTATCGCCTGCGGTGTCGGGTCCTGTTCCGGCTGCGGTGCCCCCGTCATCGTCGCAGTCTCCGTCCCAGGGTCCGGATCCGTCAGTCCCGCGGATCGTCCGGATCGAGCCCGTGCAGCGGAAACACGGCGCGCCGGGTGGCGGTGACGGCGCGGGCGAGCGGGGTGTCCTCGCCCGGCTGCCACGGCCGCCACGCGATGCCATCCGCCGGCGCACGGAGTTCCGTCATCGACTCCGGCGGCGCGGCCCGCAAGCCCCGGGACCGCACCTCGTCACGCCATGCCTCCGGGACCACCGTGTCGGGCGGGACCTGCTCCCCGCTCGCCTCGGCCAGCAGGTGTGTCCACGCCCGAGGCACGCAGCGGACAAGGCCGTAGCCGCCGCCCCCGAACGCGATCCACCTGCCCTCGCAGAGCTCGTGCGCCAACTGGTGCAGGGTGACGTACGAGCTGCGCTGCCCGTCGACGGTCAGCGCAAGCTCGGCGAGCGGGTCCTCGTGGTGGGTGTCGCACCCCGACTGGGTCACCAGGACCTGCGGCTGGAACGACCGCAGCAATGCCGGCACGACCGCGTTGAACGCGGTGTGCCAGCCGGCGTCGTCGGTGTAGGCGGGCAGCGCGATGTTGACACTCTCCCCGACCGCATCGCCCCTACCGGTCTCGTCCGGGAACCACGTTCCGGGGAAGAGCGTCAGCGGCGACTGATGAATGCTCACGGTCAGCACCCGGGGATCGCCGTAGAAGGCCGCCTGCACGCCGTCGCCGTGGTGCACGTCGACGTCCACGTACGCGATCCGCTCAGCCCCGAGCTCGAGCAGCCGCGCGATGGCGATGGCGGGGTCGTTGAAGACGCAGAAGCCGGACGCCCGGGCCCGCATCGCGTGGTGCAGACCGCCGGCAATGTTGACCGCGTGCTGGCTCTCGCCCGACCACACCCGCTCGGCCGCCAGCACGCTGCCGCCGACTATCAACGCGGACACCTCGTACATGTGTGGGAACACCGGGTTGTCGGCCGACTCGAACCCGTGCCCGGCGCCCCAGGGATGGCTAGGCGCTGCCCGGACGACGTCCAGGTAGGCCGGGTCGTGAACCAGGGTGAGCAGGTCCTCGCTGGCCTGGTGCGGCGCCACGGTCGTGACGTTGGGGCGGTCGAGCACGCCGAGCTGGCGCGAGAGCGACATCGTCAACGCCAGCCGCACCGGGTTCAGCGGATGCTCGGGGCCGAGGTCGTAGGACAGGAACTCGTCGTCCCAGACGACCGCCACCGAGTCGCTCACGCCCTGACGCTATCGCCTCTGCAGCGAGCCCGGTTGACCACCCAGCGCGACATGAATCCGCTTGTCGGGGTTGCCTGTATCGTCCTGGTTCACCCCGTAGGCTCAGGCCCCGCCGCGCACAGTGGCCGTCGCCCCAATCGCCGCAGACGACAGCCGGCCGGACAGCAGCGCGGCTGCTCGACGACCGGATGACGAGAGAGGAACGTCCATGACGGCCCGACGAATGCTGGCAGGGCTCGGCCTGTTCCTGGCCGCCTGCACCACTGCCGCCTGCGCCCAGGTCGTCAGCGGCACCGGTGCTGCCGCCCCGGACGTCCAGGGCCAGATCACCGCGACGCCGTCCGGTTTCCCGTCGTCGTCGGACGACTCGTCCTCCACGCCGAGCACATCATCGTCCTCCTCCTCGGACGACAACGGCGACAACGGCGGTGACAACGGCGGTGCCAACGACGACACAAGCGCGGTGTGCCAGGCGCTGGACAAGTCCGCAATCGAAAGTGCCTTCGGCAGCAGTGTCTCCTTCGGCCGCTCGTCGAGCAGCGGATGTCAGATCGAGGCCCAGGACGGCCGCTCGATGATCGTCGCCGTCTTCGACTATCTGAAGCTGACCCAATACAAGAAGGCCGATACCACCGATCTCACCGTGGCCGGCCACCCTGCGCTGAAGACCTCGACCACGATCATCTACGTGTCCCGCAGCAGCAACCCGGACGCTTCCGGTCTCATTGCCGCGTATTTCGCCGGCCTTCGCGACGGCGGCGACGCCCTCGCCACGAAGATCCTCGAACAGGTCGTTCCCAAGTTCCCCAAGTAGCTGGCGAAGCCGGAGCCGAGGAAGCGACCGGCGGCCCCGCGACCGCAACCCTGGCCAGCTGTCACACGGACGGTGCGGCTAGGTCGGGGCCGGTCTCGACCGGACGCGTGTGGTCAGCCACCCA
>DASQPY010000251.1:0-6014 GCA_035643735.1 Actinoallomurus sp.
TCCTGGTCGAGCGGATCCCGGGGCCGGTCAGCCTCATCTACCGGCCCGGGATGCCGCCCCTGGCCCGGCTCGCCGAGCTGGGCGTCGCCCGGGTGACGTTCGGGCCGGGACTGCACCGCTTGACCATGGCCGTCCTCGAAGACGTCGCCAAGAAGCTGCATGGGGGCGCGGAGCCGTACTGACGCGTCAGAGCGCGCCCTCGTCCAGGACGCGGTGGGCCCGGTCGATGAACACCGGCACCGACGCGCCGATCTGCTCGAAGCCCTCTCCCACCGTCGCCTTCTGCAGGAACCTCGCGTGGATCCCCTCGAGGATGACCGCGAGCTTGAAGCAGCCGAAGGCCACGTAGAAGTCCAGGTCCGCCAGGTCGAATCCGGTGAGCTCGGCGTACCGGCCGGCGAACTCCCTGCGAGTGAGGAACCCGCGCACGCTGGTGACGGTCGACCCGACCGACACCGGCGTACGGTCGGTCTCGCCGGCGTCGGCCCAGTACACGAGCGTCAGCCCGAGATCGGACAGCGGGTCGCCGAGCGTGGACATCTCCCAGTCGACGACCGCCGCGATCTCCGGCTTCGGCCGCAGCCGTACGAGCGCGTTGTCGAGCCGGAAGTCACCGTGGACGAGGCCGGTGAGCCCGTCGGCCGGCAGCCGCTCCCCCAGCCGCTTGACGAGCCGTGCGTACGCCTCGTCCGTCCCGCTGCCGGGATCGGCCGGGTGCGATGCCTCCCACTGGCGGCCCCACCGTTTGAGCTGACGGGCCATGTAGCCCTGAGGGCGGCCGAACTCGGCCAGTCCGGCCTGTTCGACGTCGAGCAGATGAATGGCGGCGAGCGCCTCCGCGAGACGCTCGGAGAGCGCGCGGGCCTCCGCGGCCGTGACGTCCACCGCGTCCTCGGGCGTGCGCAGCACGCGGCCCTCGACGTGGTCCATGAGATAGAACGGCGCGCCGATGACGTCCTCGTCGATGCAGAGCGCCAGCGGCGTGGGTACCGGCACGTCGCTGCCGGCGAGCGCGGAGAGCACGGTGTGCTCACGGCGCATGTCGTGCGCGGTGGGAAGCACGTGACCCAGGGGGGGACGGCGGAGTACGACGCGCCGGTCGCCGAGCCGTAGAAGATAGGTGAGGTTCGACCGGCCGCCGGCGAGAAGCTCGATCGCCGTGATCGACCCCAGCCCGGGCAGCGTCTCCGCCAGCCAGGACGACAGGCGGGGGACGTCGATACCGGGCACTCCGGCCACCTGGTCACTCATGCGCTCTCCTCGCTCGGCTCACGCGCCTATTAGAACGCGACTCGGTATGCGGACGCGACCCGGCCCCAGGGCGTGCCGACGGATACAGGTCCGGCCGCGGCGCGCTCGCCACGAACGGGACCTGTCAGACACGCCCTGCTCGGCCGGATCCGGCCCTGGGGGGGTGGCCGGGAGTCACCAAGGGTACGCACTCGAACCGTCGATGTATCAGAACGACAGCAAAGGGGGAGGCCAGCACATAACTCCGCAAACTAGACTCAGCCGGACCACAGCCCGGCTCATCTCGGCGAACACACCACATGTTTACGTTAGGACCATTCGGGGCCAGCACCACGACCCGACTGGGGGGAACTCATCGTGTCCGACGCATGGCTGCCCGGAGCCGGAAGACTCCATTCCCGACACGACGGCGGCCCGCTGCAGGGCGGTGCGCCACGCGCCGTCTGGCATACCAGTGAGAACGACCCGCTCATGATCTCGGCGCGTTCGGTCGCGTACCGCCTGGAGCAGCGGGGCAGGAACGCCCACGTCGTCTGGAATCCCTTCACCGGCGAGATCATGCAGCTGGTGCCGGCCACTCAGGCCGCCCTGCTGCTCCCGGAGGGCGTCGGCCGCGAAGGCCGGCGGTGCCTGCAGATCGTGGTGGTCGGGTTCGCGCACGAGCCCTTCACCGATGGGGCGATGAAGGGCATCGGCATGATCGTCGACTGGCTCGACGCGTGGCAGGTCCTGCGGCGCTGGCCGGCCGGGGAACCGCTGCCACCGCCGGAGGCGTACAACGCCCGCCAGGACCGGAGGTCGTGGGCGCGGGGCGGTCATTTCGGCGTCTCTCAGGTGCCGTACGCCGCCGGGCCCGGGCCCGGCGCCATCGACACCAACCGGATCACCGGTCGCGAGCCGCCGCCGGGCGTACCCCGTATCACCGCGGGCGGGATGACGCTCCCCGGCAGAACCGAGGGCCCACGCTCCGCTCGTCTCATGCCCGGTGCCGTGCCGGCTCCCGTACCGCCGCCCGAACCAGCTCACGTACGAGCGAGCAGCCCGACCTGATCTGGGGTTCGGTCGCGCCTCCGTAGCCGATCACGAGACCGTCGACGCCGGGCCCGACCGCGTAGCGCTCCTCCAGGGTGGCGAGCAGTACGCCGTGCTCGGCGGCGCGCTCGACCACGTCGCCGATGATCCCGGCGGGGAGTTCGAGCACCAGGTGCAGTCCGGCGGTGTCGCCTCGCAGGGGCAGGTGCCCGAGCGTTTCGACGACGGCGACGCGCCGCCGCGCGTACTCGGCGCGCATGCGGCGTACGTGACGGTCAAGGTCCCCGCGCTCGAGCAGGATGCGCACGGCCTCCTGCGGCACCACGGCGGTCCGGTCACTCAGCAGCTCGCGCGTCTCGGCGATCGCCTCGACCAGGTCGGGCCGTGCCACCAGCCAGCCGGCGCCGAGGCCGGGGGCGAGCGTCTTGGACGTCGTGCCGAGATAGATCGTCAGGTCCGGGCCCAGGCCGTACAGTGCGGGCAGCGGAGCCACGTCGTAGCGGAACTCGCTGTCGTAGTCGTCCTCGACGACCAGAGCGCCGTTGCGTCGCGCCCAGGCCAGCAGCGCCTGTCTCCGCGGCACCGGCAGCCGGCCGCCGAGCGGGTACTGGTGTGACGGTGTGGCGTAGACGAGACGCAGCCCGTCGGGAAGGGCGTCGACCATGAGCCCGTCCTCGTCCACCGGGCACGGCACGACCTCCGCGCCCCGCGCCGCCAGGACCGCGCGCGCGGTGGGGTAGCCGGGCTCCTCGACGCCGACGCGGTCACCGGGCCGCACGATCGTCGCCGCGAGCAGGTCGAGGCCGTTGGTCGCGCCGCGCGTGACCAGCACGCGCTCCCGCGAGCAGGCGACGCCACGGCTGCGGCGCAGGTAGTCGACGAGCGCGGTGCGCAGTCCCGGCAGGCCGCGCGGATCGGGCCGTGCGACCGGGGGTACGTTCGCCGCCAGCCGCCAGGCGCGCCGCCACGCCGGGGTGTCGAGCCCGTCGACCCACGGGACCCCCGGCCTCAGATCGATGTCGGGCGCCTCGGCGGACCGGCCGGGGCGGCCGCGCGGGGTGCTCTCCGCCCTGGCGGCGTCGTCCGCCGCGATGTCGGCGACGTAAGTGCCCGAGCCGTGCCGTCCCTCCAGCCAGCCCTCGGCGTAGAGCTGCTCGTACGCGGCGGTGACGACCGTACGGCTGACGCCGAGCGCCGAGGCGAGCGCGCGGCTGGAGGGCAGCCGATCCCCCGCGCGTACGCGCCCGTCGTTCATGGCCTCGCGGAGCTGGCGCCCGACCTGGACGCTGAGCGGCAACTCCGCACGACGCTCGACGACCACCGGCAGATCGAACTGGTGTCGCGACAAACTGGCTTCTCTCTTCGACGTTCCAGTGGCCATTCTTCGAAGGCCACTTCGATCCTAACCTGGGCGTATGACCACCTACGCCGCGCTTTCCGGCACCGAACGCACCCGTGTCCGCCGCCTCCCCGAGCGCGCCGGCAAGGACCGCGACGAGCTGTACGCCATCCTCGACGCCGGCCGTCTCTGCCATCTGGGCGTGATCGTGGACGGTTCGCCCCGCGTCCTGCCCACGGGGTACGGCCGCGACGGCGACACTCTGTACCTGCACGGGTCGACCGGTGCCGTCAGCCTGCGCGCCGAGGAGATCTGCGTCACCGTCACCCACCTCGACGGGCTCGTGCTCGCGCGGTCGGTCTTCCACCACTCGATGAACTACCGGAGCGCGGTGATCTACGGGCGCCCCCACCTCGTCACCGACCCGGAGGACAAGCTCACCGGCCTGCGCGCGGTGGTCGAGCAGCTGACCCCCGGCCGCTGGGACACCGCCCGCAGGCCGACGCGCAAGGAGCTCGCCGCGACGGCGGTGCTGGCGCTGCCGCTGGACGAGGCGTCGGTCAAGACACGCCAGGGACCTCCCGGAGATGACGAGGAGGACTACGCACTGGACGTCTGGGCGGGCGTGCTGCCGGTGACCCAGTCGTTCGGCGCTCCGGTGCCCGACCCACGTCTGCGCCCCGGCATCCCCTACGACGGGATGTGACCTGCCCCACAGAGTCTTCGCGGTCGATCTGCCGTCCTCCTCACTCAAAGTGTCCTGACAGGACTTATGGTGAAGGTCATGAACGACCGGCTGGTCTGGATCGACTGTGAAATGACCGGGCTCGACCTGCAGCGCGACGCGCTCATCGAGATCGCGGCCTTGGTGACCGATGGTGAGCTCAACATCCTCGACGAGGGCATCGACCTGGTGATCAAGCCTCCCGAGGAGGCCGTACGCCAGATGTCGGAGGTGGTGCGCGACATGCACACGACCTCGGGCCTGCTCGAAGAACTGGCCGCCGGGATCACGCTCGCCGAGGCCGAGACGAAGGTGCTCGACTACGTGCGCTCGCACGTACCGGGGGTGAAGAAGGCCCCGCTGTGCGGCAACTCGATCGCCACCGACCGGTCCTTCCTCGCCCGCGACATGCCGGCCCTCGACACCCACCTGCACTACCGCATGGTCGACGTCTCCTCGATCAAGGAGCTGTCACGCCGGTGGTACCCACGGGCGTACTTCGCCAGCCCGGCGAAGAAGGGCGGGCACCGGGCCCTCGCCGACATCACCGAGAGCATCACCGAACTGCGCTACTACCGCGCGGCGGTGTTCGTCCCCCACCCGGGGCCGGACTCGGAGACGGCACGCGCGATCGCCGCGAAGCTCGTTGACTGAGGACCCGCCGGGAACCGCTACAATTCTTAAGGCCGCCACGCGCGGTCCATGGTGGGTGTAGCTCAGTCGGTAGAGCACCAGGTTGTGGTCCTGGGTGCCGGGGGTTCAAGTCCCCTCACTCACCCCATTCGGCGACGGTCCCTCACGGGGCCGTCGTTCTTTTTGCGCCGTGACCTGTAGATCTTCATCCCACTTCCGGCGTGTCCCGGCTATGCTCCCGCCTTACAGGCGCCCCCCGGAGGCCGGATGAGTTCGCCCCTTCGAGTCATGGTCGTGGACGGCGACCCCTCCGTCATCTCGCTGCTCAGGAGCAGCGAAGAGGTCGAAGTGCTGCTTGAGCCCCATGAGCCGGTGGAGGCGGCGGAACGCCTCAGACCGGACGTGGTCCTGCTGGGCCTGGGCTCGGCCGGCCACACCGCCCTCCTGAGCCGGACGGCTCGCGTGTTCGTCCTCTGCCCCGAACCCTCCGCCGCCGTCGCCGCCCTCCGCGAAGGAGCGAGCGGCCACCTGAGCCCCCGCCAGCTGACCGCCGGAAAACTCATCCAGGCCGTCCGGAACGCGGGCCGAGCCCACCTGGGCCTGTCCGCCCGCGAGTCGGAGGTCATGGATCTGATCGCGAGCGGCCGGTCGAACGGCGAGATCGCCCGGGAGCTGTTCCTGAGCGAGAAGACGGTCAAGAACCACGTGAACCGCATCTACGCGAAGCTCGAGGTGAGCTCCCGGGTGGCGGCCATCACACTGTGGCAGACCGAGCTCTAACCCCTGTCTGGACGGAGGTTCAGACGATTCGCAACCGGTGTTGGGGGGCTGGTAAGGTTACGGACGTCGTAAGCGCCGCTAGCTCAATTGGCAGAGCAGCGGACTCTTAATCCGCGGGTTCGGGGTTCAAGTCCCTGGCGGCGCACCCGTTGTGACCGGCGGCGATGTCCCATGTGGGCGTCGCCGCTGATCTTGTGTGGGGCCAGACCGGGTCCCCAATGAGGCCGAGCTTTCCCCGACCCTACAGCCTGGTCA
>DASQPY010000252.1:0-3907 GCA_035643735.1 Actinoallomurus sp.
CCGGGCGCGCGGACGCGGCCGGCTTCGGCTTGCCGACGGAGATCTCCGAATCGGCGGCGCTCCTGGCCGTTTTTTCGGCCGTGCCGTTGCCGGAGACCTTGCCGACGACGTTGCCGGCCATGTTTTCGGCGTCGTCCTTGAGGCGGCCCAGCACGGGTCCCAGCCCGGACTTGCGGGCCTCCTGGTAGTCCTTGCGGACGCGGTCGGTGAGCAGCAGAGCCCGCCCGACACCCATCACTGCCAGCCGGGCAGCGTGGATCGGGAGCTCGCTGACGGTGTCCTTGACCTGTTCTCTCAGGCGGCGTGGCGATCGTGTCATCGTTTGTTCCTGCTCCCTCCAGCCCATTACAAACGGACTGGTCGGTACCTCACGGTCCTGTCGAGGAATACTCTGCCCTACCGTGGCGTGCCCTTCACGCGCCGTGGCCGGGTTTCGAGCGCGAATCATCGCCCACCGGCGCGCACCTACCATGGGACCTATGACTCGTCGCGTTCTCCTGGCCAAGCCGCGTGGGTACTGCGCTGGTGTCGATCGTGCCGTCCAGACGGTGGAGCTGGCGCTGGAGCGCTACGGCGCGCCCATCTACGTCCGCAAGCAGATCGTGCACAACGTCCACGTGGTCAAGAGCCTCGAGGAGCAGGGTGCCGTCTTCGTCGAGGAGACCGAGGAGGTGCCGGAGGGCGCCATCGTGGTCTTCTCCGCCCACGGGGTCGCCCCGGTCGTGCACGACGAGGCCGCGGGCCTCAGCCTCCGTACGATCGACGCGACCTGCCCCCTTGTCACCAAGGTGCACAAGGAGGCCAAGCGATTCGCGGGCGATGACTACGACATCCTCCTCATCGGTCACGAAGGCCACGAAGAGGTCATCGGCACCAGCGGCGAGGCACCCGAGCACGTCCAGCTGGTCGACGGACCGGACGACGTGGTGAACATCACGGTCCGCGATCCGGAGAAGGTCGTCTGGCTGTCCCAGACCACGCTGTCGGTCGACGAGACCACCGCCACGGTCGAGGCGCTGCGCGCCCGGTTCCCCAAGCTGATGGACCCGCCGTCCGATGACATCTGCTACGCCACGCAGAACCGCCAGGTCGCGGTGAAGGAGATCGCCGCCGAGTCGCAGCTGGTCATCGTGGTCGGCTCGGAGAACTCCTCCAACTCCAAGCGCCTCGTCGAGGTCGCCAAGAACCACGGCGCCGACGCGTCGTACCTGGTCGACTACGCCGAGCAGATCGATCTGGCCTGGCTGGAGGGCGTCACGACCGTCGGCGTCACCAGCGGCGCCTCGGTACCGGAAGAACTGGTCGCGGGCGTCCTGGCTCTCCTCGCCGAGCAGGGCTTCGGCACCGTCGAGGAGGTCGAGTCGGTGCACGAGCGCATGGTCTTCGCCCTGCCCCACGAACTCCGGCGCGACCTCCGCTCGGCCTAGGAGCCGTCTGTCGGACACTCCTGACGCTCAGGCCTCGTGTGCGCCGCGCTCCGGGGTCTCGTCCCAGCGCACCGGGTCGTCGTCCTGGTCCTTGCGGCCGCGCAGTGAGCTGCGGCCGCGGAAGGGGTTGTCGGCGGCGATCCCGGCGCTCAGCTCGCGCAGGTTGGCGGGCAGGCCGCGGGGGACGGTGATGATCACCACGAGCACGGCGCCGACGAACAGCCACGGCACGTTCGAGGTCAGCGTGGTGATCAGGGTCAGCAGCACGCTGACCGCGAACGAACGGTCGCCGAGCGAGCCGACCGTCGCCGACAGCAGGGACACGAAGAAGAAGATCAGTGGTGGGCTGACGACCAGCGTGAGCAGGTCCGTACGGCGGGTCGTGCACGCCGCGAGCAGGCAGCCGAGGACGAACAGGAAGCCCTGCGCCGCGTGCAGGCCGAACAGCGAGCCGCCCATCGAGCCGACGAGCGTGGCGCTGAGTACGACGACGATGCCACCGCGGCCGGTCAGCGTGACCGCCGAGCCCGCAGGCGGGCGCCGGGTCGCCTTTGCCGCGTGGGCAGATGCCGCCTTCCGGCCTCCGCGCGTGTCCGTTGCCACCAGCCGTCCCAGAGTTGAGCGTGCTTGACCGTACGGTAACCCGCTCCAGGGGGTCACGTCCCGCGACACGACGTTACCGGCGTCATGGAAGCAGACGGATCTGGCGGTTCTCCTCGGCGTCGTCGGCGAGTTCGGCCGCGGACAGGGAGCGGGCCGGCTCGCCGATCGGCGCGGGGGCGTCGAGGTCGGCGTCGGTGACGCCCAGTTCGTTCAGCCGCCGTGCGGTGACGAGGACCCGGCTCTCCAGGGAGCCGACGGTGCGGTTGTAGGAGACCACCGCGTTCGTGAGCGACTTGCCGAGCTGGTCCACGTGCCGGCCCAGGGTGCCGAGCCGCTCGTACAGCTCACGGCCCAGCTCGAAGACGGCCCGGGCGTTCTGCGACAGCGCCTCCTGCTGCCAGGCGTAGCTCGCGGTCCGCAGCATCGTCACTAGCGTCGTGGGCGTGGCGATGTGCACCCGGCGGCGCATCGCGTACTCCAGCAGTGCCGGGTCACGGTCCAGCGCAGGTGCCAGGAACGCCTCTCCCGGCACGAACAGCACCACGAACTCCGGCGTCGGGCTGAAGGAGCGCCAGTACGACTTCGCCGCCAGCCGGTCGACGTGGTCGCGCAGGTGCCGGGCATGCGCGTCCAGGCGCGCCTTCCACACGCCGGGCTCCTCCGCGCCGGCCGCCTCGAGGTATGCGGCGAGCGAGACCTTGGAGTCGACGATGATGTTCTTGCCGCCCGCCAGGCGTACGACCATGTCGGGGCGGAGCCCGTCCTTCGCGGTGGCCTGCTCGTCGAAGTCGCAGTGCCGGGTCATGCCGGAGATCTCCACCACGCGCCGCAGCTGCAGCTCGCCCCACCGGCCGCGCGCCTCGGGCCGCTGCAGCGCCCGTACGAGCGTCTGGGTCTCCCGGCGCAGCTCGTCGGAGCTCTGGCGGACGAACTCCACCTGCTTGGCCAGCATGGCGTGCGACTCGCGCCGGCCGGTCTCCACCTCGCGCAGCTGATCCTCGACACGGCCGAGCGTGTCCTTGAGCGGCGCGATGCGCTTGTCGAGCTCTCCTGCGGCCTCGGCGTTGGCCGTGGCGAGCCGGGTACCGGCCAGCTCCAGGAACCGCTGGTTGCTGGCATCCAGGGCCTGCGCGGAGAGCGCCTGGAAGCGCTCGGTCAGGCGTTCTTCGACATAGGCGACCTTCTCTTCGGCCGCCTTGGCCCGTGCCGTGATCGTCGCCGTACGGCTGCGCGCCCACGCCACCCCCGCGACGGCACCGACGATGAGACCGACCACGAGGCCAAGGAGAACGTCCATTACCGCATCGTGACAAAGCGAACGCGCCAATGCCGGTGCGACGCGCGGGCCGTGGCACACCCGATCACGATGGCGGGCGTCCGTTACGCTCCCGTGCGCCGACGACTTGGGAGTGCGCATGCCACCACCGCAGGGGCCCGGGCGCGACGCGCGACGGTACGCCCTGGGACTCCGTCCGCCGTCGCCTCCTCCGGCCGGGCGGCCGGACCGCGCACCCGTCGTGATCCTGGCGGTCCTCATACCGCTGCTGGTCATCGGGCTCGGCTGGCTGCTGTACGACGCGCGGTCCGGGAATGGCTCCTCGCCACCGGATGCATGCTCGCTGCTCAGCCAGGCCCAGGTCGACGCGTACGTGCCGGGCGCGGTACCCGGCGCCGACGGGGACTTCTATCACTGCCCGTGGAGCAGCCCGGCCGCCGACGGGGACGGCACCGGCCCGCTCATCGTGACGGTGGAGGCGCTGCCCGGCGAGAGCCCGCGCGTCGAGGACGCGAAGGAGCAGTACGACATCCGGCGGCGCGAGGCCGGCGAGGCCGGTACGACGATCACGCTGTTGTCTGTCGGCGACGAGTCGTTCATG
>DASQPY010000253.1:0-3494 GCA_035643735.1 Actinoallomurus sp.
ACCGAGGGCAGGCACTACATCGTCGCGTTGCGCTCGATGCGGGACGGATCGGGTCACCTCATCGCGCCGAACTCCGCCTTCACGGCGTATGTCGACCCGCGCCACGGCCACGTCGACCGGCAGCGCCTCTCACAACTGGAGAAGATCTTCGCGACGCTCGGCAAGGCGGGGGTCGACCGGCAGAGCCTCTACCTCGCCTGGGACTTCACCGTCGCCAGCGAGCGCAACCTCTCCGAGCGGATGCTGCACATCCGCGATGACGCCTTCCGCCGGCTCGGCGACACGAACCTGGCCGACGGTAAGGTTCAGGGACGCTCTCCGAAGTTCACCGTCGACACGGTGCGGAACCTCACGCCCTGCGGCTCCGACGGCTGCCAGGCGGGAGAAAGCGACGAGGTCGCCCGCCATGTCGAGGGACACGTCGACGTCCCCTGTTATCTCAACCAGGCGGGCTGCCCGACCGGGGCGACGTTCCACTATCCGGCGGGATCCTCTCTCCCGGCGCAGATTCCCGGCAATGAGCGGGCCGCGAACTTCATCTGCAACATCCCCCGGTCGGTCATCTCCGGGACGAAGGCCCGGCCGGCTCACCCCTCGCTGTACGGCCACGGCCTGCTCGGTAGCGCGAGCGAGGTCGACTCCGGCAAGCTCTACACGCTCGGTAACAACAAGAACATCATGTTCTGCGCGACCGACTGGATCGGTCTCGCCGAAGACGACGAGGCCACCGCCGCCACCGCCTACCAGGACATCTCCCGTTTCCCCACCACCGCCGACCGCGGTCAGCAGGGGATGCTCGACTTCCTGTACCTGGGTCGCGCGATGATCCACCCGCATGGCTTCGCGAACGACCCGGCCTTCCAGTTCACCAAGAACGGCAGGACCGTGTCGGCCGTCGACACGCACGCGCTGTACTACGAGGGGGGCAGCCAGGGCGGCATCATCGGTGGCAGCCTCACCGCGGTCGCGCCCGACTTCACCCGGTCGGTGCTCGGCGTGCCCGGCATGGACTACAGCCTCCTGCTCAACCGCAGCACCGACTTCGCGCCGTTCCAGCAGGTCTTCGACCAGAGCTACCCCGACAAGCTCGACCAGCAGATCATCTTCGGGCTGCTGCAGATGCTGTGGGACCGGTCGGAGGCCGACGGCTACGTCCATCACATGACGACCGACACGTACGAGAACACGCCGTCCCACCGGGTGCTCATGCTCGTGTCCTACGGCGACCACCAGGTCACCAACTGGGCGTCCCAGATCGAGGCCCGCACCATCGGCGCGCACCTCCGCGCGCCGGTCCTCGACCCCGGACGCTCGCCGGAGAAGACGCCGTTCTGGAACGTCCCGCGGGTCGGGAAGTTCCCCTACGACGGCTCGGCGATGGTCTCGCTCTGGGACATCGGCCCGCTGCGCACGGTCGGCGGAAAGGTCGCGGGAACGCCGTCGCCGCCGATCGCGAACGTGCCCAACACCGAGGGCGTCGACCCGCACGGACCGGACGCCACCGAGACCGCCGCCGGACAGGAGCAGCTGGCGACGTTCCTCCTCCACGGTGTCTTCGTCGACACCTGCCGGGACCGTCCCTGCTACCTCGACGGCTGGACCGGGCCCGCGGCCCACTGACCACCGGCAGCACCGAAGCCGCCAGAGGAGTGAACCCGTGAATCTCATGTCCGGTCGGCGCCGCCGACGTCTCACCACCGTCGCGGCGCTGGCCACGGCCGGCGTGCTCGCCGCGGCCGGTCCCGCGGTCGCCCGGCCGTCACACGCCGCTCCCCGCGATGACGGCACAAGCACGCCGATCACCGTGTTGTCGGGCCGGCCCGACCAGGTGACCGGAGAAGACGCGAGAGTACGGGTGCGGGTGCCGCGATCCGTACCGCTCTCCAAGGTGACGGTCCGGCTCAACGACACGAGGGTCACGGGCGTCCTCGCCCCGAGCGAGCAGGCCCACACGCTGGAGGGCGTCGTCCGCGGAATGCGGACCGGCCGGAACGTCCTCACCGCCGACGGCGGCGGCCGGCTCCATGCCCGCCTCACGCTGACCGATCACCCGATCACCGGGCCGGTCTTCTCCGGGCCCCAGCAGCAGCCGTTCGTGTGCGAGACCGAGCAGTCGGGTCTCGGCCAGCCGCTGGTCGACAACCACGACCATGTCGGCCTGCCGGTCTTCGCGCTGGACGCCGATGGGCACAAGACCGACCAGATCACCGGCTGGAGCCGCGACTGCGGCGTCAAGCCGCGGGTCGACTACGTCTACCGGACCACCGGCGGGCAGTGGAAGCCACTGCCCGCCGACGGCAGCCGGCCCGCCGACCTCGCCACCACCAGGACACTCGACGGGACCGTACGGGACTACGTCGTCCGCTGGGAGCGCGGCACGATCGACCGGTTCATCTACAGCATCGCGATGCCGGCGCCGCTGCACACCGACGCGGGCCACCCGGCCGACTCGGCCTGGAACCACCGCCTTCTCTACAGCTTCAGCTCCGGAGGCGTCGGAATCGGTCACACACAGGGCGAGCTCGGCACCAAGATCAGCGACATGTTCGAGGCGGAGGACGGTCTGGCCGCCGGATACGCCGTGGCCTACTCCACGGGCAACGTCACCGGTAACCACTACAACCTGCAGCTCGGCGGTGAGAACGCCCTGATGGTGAAGGAGCGTTTCATCGAGGAGCACGGCGTGCCGATGTACACGGTCGGCATCGGCGCCTCCGGCGGTGGCCTCCAGCAGTACGTGTACGGCCAGGACCATCCGGGTCTCATCGACGCGGCGATCCCGGTGTACGCCTATCCCGACGAGGTCACGCAGGCCACCTACGCCGGCGACTGCGAACTCCTCGAGCACTACATGGACGTCACGGCCGCCGACGACCTCCAATGGCAGGACTGGGACAACCGCAAGCTGCTCGAAGGACTCAACTCCAGCAGCACGGCGAGCAACCCGTACACCGGCAAGCCGGGCTCGAGCGAGTGCGTCACCGCGTGGCGGGGCCTCACCCCGCTGACCCTCAACCCGCACTACGGGTCGGCCGGTGACAACCAGGACCTGATGGAGCCCAAGGGCGTCATGGACACGGTGAAGTGGACCCACTATGACGACCTGCGCAACATCTACGGCGTGAAGCCGGACGGGTACGCGCGAAGCACCTTCGACAACGTCGGTGTCCAGTACGGGCTGGAGGCGCTCAGGAGCGGCGCGATCATACCGGCGGAGTTCCTGCGGCTCAACGCCACGGTCGGCGGCTGGAAGGACTCCGAGGACATGGTGCAGGAGGGTGCGCCCTTCGTGTCCGGCGGCACCTGGGACCCGTGGAGCTCGCGCAACATGACACTGAGCCCCGACGGCGGCAAGACGCCGGCCCCGCGTACCCAGGGCGACGTCGGCGCCATGAAGAACGCGTACGAGGCGGGGCTGGTGTTCCGCGGCCGGATCGACATCCCGGTCATCGACTGGCGGCACTACCTCGAGGACGAGCTGAACATGCACAACA
>DASQPY010000254.1:0-9167 GCA_035643735.1 Actinoallomurus sp.
GCCGGTGACTCCGGGTGAGGTCGGGCCCGGCCAGGCGGTGGAGATCGGGACCGGTGCGCCGGTGCCGCTCGGCACCGAGGCCGTCGTCCCGTACGAGTCGACCACGCGCAAGGGCGCCTGGATCCGCGGGCCGTTCGAGCCGGGACGGCACGTCCGGCGCCGCGGCGAGGACTGTCACAAGGGGACGAAGGTGCTGCCCTCGGGCACGGTGGTCACCCCCGTGGTGCAGGGGCTGGCCGCGAGTCTCGGACAGGACGCGCTCCGCGTACGCCGGCGACCGCGCGTCACCGTCCTGGTCACCGGGGACGAGCTCGCCACCTCGGGCCTTCCCGGCGCGGGACGGGTACGCGACGCACTCGGCCCGATGCTGCCGGGTCTCATCGCGTGGGCCGGGGGAGAGACCGGCCCGCCCTCCCGTGTCGCGGACCGGGGCGCGCTGCTGGCCACCGCCATCGCGACGGCCGGCGATGCCGACGTCGTGGTCGTGTGCGGCTCGTCATCCAAGGGCGCCGCCGACCACCTGCGCGAGGTCCTGCGTGAGGCGGGGGCGGAGCTGCTCGTCGAGAGTGTGGCCTGCCGGCCGGGTCATCCGCAGCTGCTGGCCCGGCTCACCGACGGCCGGCTGGTCGTCGGCCTGCCCGGCAACCCGTACGCCGCACTGGTCGCGGCGCTGACCCTGCTCGCCCCGGCTCTCGGCGCGATGACCGGGAGAATCGACGGCCGCGGTGAGTCGGCGAAGCTGGACGCGCGCGTCACGGCACACCCGGCGGACACCCGCATCGTGGCGGTACGCCGGGCCGGCGCCCAGACGGTCCCGGTCGGCCACGACCGGCCCGGTCTGCTGTGGGGAGCGGCCCTGGCCGACGCGCTGGCCGTCGTTCCACCACGGTGGCGAGGCGAAGAGGTGGAACTCCTCGGCCTTCCGTTCTGATGGCGATTTACGAGTATTTCTGCTGCCGTAATCTGTCTCTCTTGGCGATCGTCCAGGCGCATAGAGGGACAATTTGTGATTTCCGTGTTTCACCGCCATTTCGGCGGAGCGACTTAGTGCCTCGTATGGCGACTTCAAGAATTGTGTGAGTACCGCCACGTCGCGGCGGCGTCGGCAGGTCAGGATGTAGGCAGTAGACTGTACACAGATCACACCCGAGACCTCTTGTGGGAGCTGGCATGACGTTCTTCACCGAAAGCGCGAAGAGCGTGGATATGCCTCGCCTTAGACGCCCCGCTCCGCTCCGTGAGGGCGTCTACGAGGCCCTGCTCGAGCTGATCGTCACCCGCGCGCTCCAGCCGGGGCAGCACCTCGTCGAGAGCGAGCTGGCGACGCGTCTCGGCATCTCCCGGCAGCCGGTGCGCGAAGCGCTCCAGCGGCTGAGCACGGAGGGCTGGGTCGACCTTCGGCCGGCTCACGGGGCCTTCGTGCACACCCCGACCGAAGAGGAGGCCGACCAGCTCCTCGCCGTGAGGTCCCTGCTGGAGGCGGAGTCGGCGCGCCTCGCCGCGGCCAACATGACCCCGCAGGCCGTCGCGGGGCTGCGGGAGATCTGCGAGCGCGGCGTGAGCGCCCTGGCGGTCGACGACGTCGACGCGGTGGTCGCGGCCAACGCGGAGCTGCATTCGGCGATCGTCGAGCTTTCCGGCAACAAGGTGCTGGCCGAGCTCGCGGCCCAGGTGGACCGGCGCGTCCGCTGGTATTACACGCCCGTGGCCCGGCAGCGAGGGCCGGAGTCCTGGACGGAGCACGCGGCACTGATCGACGCGCTCGCCGAGCATGATGGCGAGCAGGCCGCGCAGATCATGCGCGAGCACACCGAGCACACGCGCCGGTCCTATCACCGGCGTGCGGACAACGAGGTCACATGACCTCCTTCGTCGGCCATATGACCGAGGTGCTGTGCCTTCTGGTTCCCTCGCTCCGCTCGGTCACATGATCTCCCTGCTGATCGGGTAGGGGTTGGGCTCGATCTTGCGGGCCTTCGGGCGTCCGGGCTGACGAAGCGTCAGCGCGATGAGCGCCGACACCAGGCCCATCACCCCGGCGAGGGTGTAGGCACCGGTGTAGTCCCAGGCGCTGATGACGACGGCGCCGAGGCCACCGCCGAACAGGCCACTGACGAGCTTCGCGCTGTAGACCATTCCGTAGTTGGTGGCGTTGTGGTTCTCACCGAAGTAGTCGGGCACCAGCGCCGCGAACATCGGGTAGAACGCGCCGCCGCCGAATCCGGAGATGAACGCGAAGATCAGGAACAGTGCCTCGTTGTGCGCGTTGCCGGCCCAGAGTGTGCCGAACTGCGCGAGGGCCTCGATGATGAGCACGACGATGAGCGCCTGCTTGCGGCCCAGCAGGTCGGAGAACCACCCGACGACCGCGCGCCCGACACCGTTCACGACCGCCAGGATGCCGGCCGACAACGACGCCATCAGCGGACCGAAGCCCAGGTCCTTGGCGAACGGCACCTCGAAGGAGATGCCGAAGATGGAGACACCGGAGATGAAGGCCAGGCACACCCACATCAGCGGGATCATTCCCGTCCGCACCGCCTCCATCGGGCTGAACTGACGTACCGCGGGGGGATTCTTCTCCAGGGCGACGCGGGCTCCGGTGTCCTTGGCCTTCGCGGGCTTGAGCGGATCGACGTGCTCGGGCCACCAGTTCTTCGGCGGGTCCTTGAAGAAGAATCCGCAGGCACCGATGGCGATGAGCACGAAGACCCCGATCAGGTCGAGGACCTCCTGGTAGTTGTTGGTGTCGAACGCGTAGTTGAAGATGAAGATGAACGGCAGCGAGCCGTAGGCGAACCCGCCGTTGACGAATCCCGTCCGGGCACCGCGTTTTTCCGGATACCACTTACCGACCATGTTGATGCAGGTCGCGTACACGAATCCGGCGCCGATTCCGCCGAACATGCCGAAGCCGATGACGGCGCCGAGGACACTGTGCAGGTGGGAGATGGCGAGGAAGCCCACCAGCGCGAGCCCCGCGCCGATCATCATCGCGGCGCGTGCCGATAGGATGCCCTTCTCCCGCAGCCGGCCCGCCGGGAAGGCGACCCCCGCCTGGAAGAACACCCAGACGGTGAGGATCCAGAACGTGTTACTGCTGGTCCAGCCGTGTGCCGTGGAAAGCGTGTCCTCGGCGGACCCGTAGGCGTACTCGAAGACGCTGATGGCCATCATGGCGGCCCAGGGCAGCACCACCATGAGCGCGCGAGAGTGTCCCAGGATGTCCCGGTCGCTTTCGCCGACGCGGTACACGCGTCCTCGTTTGTCCGTGACCTCGGTGAAGTTCGCTTGTGAGTTGCCAGTCGTGGTCATGTCGACCCCTTGTCGCGAGGTGCTGGCGATGCCCCCTGTCCCCGATCTCCGTACGCACGTTGTTGGGCGACCAAGTGCTTGTTAGGGACCCTTCATGGGGATCTCCTCCTTGTGAGCGGACGCTGAGGCCGGTGGCCTGCGACGGTGGAACGCCCGGCCGGCCACCGGCGACGGATCAGCCGGGCAGCAGACCCGCGGCGCGTGCCCAGCGATACTTGGCGCCGAGCACCGCGACCGGCTTCTCCGTGGTGTAGGGGTAGGCGGGGACTCCGTGGTCGAAGAGGTACTCGCTGGCCTGCTCGACCTCGGTGTCTCCGGCGAGCGAGGCCACCACCGGCTTGTCGATGCCCTGGGCGCGGGCCTGCTCGACGACGCGGGCGATCAGCTCGGCGAAGACCATCGGCGGGGTCACGATCGTGTGCCAGTAGCCGAGGATCAGCGCGTGGATCCGCTCGTCCTCCAGCCCCAGCCGGACCGTCGCCTCGTACGTCGACGGCGGCTCGCCCCCGGTGATGTCGATGGGGTTGCCCGCGGCGCCGAACGGCGGGATGAACCTGCGGAAGGCCTCGTCCAGGTCCGGCGGTATGTCCATCAGCGACAGGCCGTTGTCGACGCAGGCGTCGGACAGGAGCACGCCGGACCCGCCGGCGCCGGTGATGATCACGACGTTCTCGCCCTGGGGAGTGGGCAGCGTGGGCAGCGCGTGGGCGTACTCCAGCATGTCGTTCAGACCGGGCGCCCGGATCACGCCCGCCTGGCGGAGGATGTCGTCATAGACCTTGTCGTCCCCGGCGAGGGCGCCGGTGTGCGAGCTCGCCGCGCGGGCGCCGAGGCTGGTCCGGCCGGCCTTGAGCACGATGACCGGCTTCTTGCGGGACACCTCGCGGGCCGCCGCGACGAACGCGCGCCCGTCCTTGAGGTCCTCCAGATGCATCGCGATGCAGTTGGTGTTGTCGTCCTGCCCGAAGAAGGTCAGCAGGTCGTCCTCGTCCAGGTCGGCCTTGTTGCCCAGGCCGACGATCGCCGACACGCCCATCTTCGAGGTCCGGCTGAAGCCGAGGATCGCCATGCCGATCCCGCCGCTCTGCGAGGAGAGCGCGACGCCGCCCTTCACGTCGTACGGCGTGCAGAACGTCGCGCAGAGGTCCTCCGGCGTGTAGTAGTAGCCGTAGATGTTGGGGCCGAGGAGCCGTACGCCGTGCCGGCGCGCGATCTCGACCACCTGCTCCTGGAGCTCCTCGTTGCCGGTCTCGGCGAAGCCCGAGGGGATCAGGACCGCCGCGGGCACACGCTTCGCGCCGGTCTCCTCCAGGGCGGCGGGCACGAACTTGGCCGGGATGGTGAACACCGCGACGTCGACCTCGCCCGGCACGTCCGCGATGCTGCGGTACGCCTTGCGGCCGCAGATCTCGTCCGCCTTGGGGTTCACCGGGTGGATCTCACCCGCGTACCCGCCGTCGATGAGGTTCCGCATCACGGAGTTGCCGATCTTGCCCTGCTCGTTGGAGGCGCCGATCACGGCCACGGCACGCGGCTTCATCAGCCGGTTCATGACCGCGAGGATCTCCTCGGAGGTGTACTTCGGCACCTCGTGCGGCGTGCCGTCGGCGAGCAGGACCCGTACGTCGGCCGCGACCGCGCCCTCGGGCGTCGCGAACACCGGGTTCAGGTCCATCTCGGAGATCTCGGGGAAGTCGCCGACGAGGTCGGAGACCCGCTGGATCATGCCGCTGAGCGCGTCGCGGCTGATCGCGTCGGCGCCGCGCACGCCGCGCAGCACCTCGGCCGCGGCGATGTCGTCCAGCATCGAGGTCGCCTCGTCCGCGGTGGCGGGCGCCAGGCGGAAGGTGACGTCCTTCAGCACCTCGACGAGGATGCCGCCGAGCCCGAACGCGATGACCTTGCCGAACGTCGGGTCGGTCGTCGCGCCGATGATCACCTCCTGCCCGGCCGGCACCATCCGCTGGACCTGCACGCCGAGGATCTCCGCCTTCGGGTCATGCGCCTTGGCGGCCGTGACGATCCGCTCGTAGCCGACCTTGACGTCGTGGGGCGAGCCCACGCCGACGAGCACGCCGCCGGCCTCGGTCTTGTGCAGGATGTCGGGTGAGACGATCTTGAGGACGACGGGCAGCCCCATGTCCACGGCGCGGGAGACCGCCTCGTCCGCCGAGGTGGCCAGGGCCTCGGCCGGCACGGTGATCCCGTAGGCGTCGCACAGCCGCTTGCCCTCCAGCGCCGTCAGCGCGGTGCGCCCCTCGGCGCGTACCGTGTCGAGCACGGTGCGCACCTCATCGCGGTCGTATCCCATCCTCAGATCACTCCGTTCGCCTTGAGGGAGACGAGCTCGTCCTCGGGCAGGCCGAGGACCTGCCGGTAGATCTCGTCGTTGTGCTCACCGAGGAGCGGGGACCGCTCGACCTCGACGGGGGAGTCCGACAGCTTGAGCGGGCAGCCCACGGTCTTGAAAGGACCGCGTTCGGGATGGTCGACCGTGACGATCATTTCGTTGGTCATGAGGCTCTCGTCCTCGATGAGCTCCCCGGTCGAAAGGATCGGGCCGCACGGGATGTTCTCGGCGTTGAGCTTGGCCAGCACCTCCCACTTGCCGTGCTGGGAGGACCATTCCTCGATGAGCTGGAAGACCTTGGCCAGTTTGACGAGCCGGGCCTCCGGAGTGCTCCACTCCGGGTCCTCGGCCAGCTCGGGCAGGCCCATGAGCCTGGTGATCGGCGCCCAGCCCTGCGGCTGGATGATCACGTAGACGTAGTCGTTGGGACCACCGGGGGCGCACTTGACCGCCCATCCCGGCTGGCCGCCGCCCGAGGCGTTGCCCGAGCGCGGGACCTCGTCGCCGAAGTCCTCGTTCGGGTACTCCGTGAGGGGGCCGGCGGCCAGGCGCTGCTGGTCGCGGAGCTTGACCCGGCACAGGTTGAGCACCGAGTGCTGCATCGCGACGGCGACCCGCTGGCCGCGGCCCGTCTCCGTACGCTGGTAGAGAGCGGCGAGGATCGCCGCGACCGTGTGGATGCCGGTGCCCGAGTCGCCGATCTGGGCGCCGGTCGCGGTCGGCGGCCCGTCCTCGAAGCCGGTCGTGCTCATCGACCCGCCCATCGCCTGCGCGACGACCTCGTAGGCCTTGAAGTTCGTGTACGGGCCCTCGCCGAAGCCCTTGATCGAGGCGAAGATCAGCTTCGGGTTGAGCTCGTTCAGCTTCTCCCAGGAGAATCCGAGCCGTTCGATCGTGCCGGGCCCGAAATTCTCCACGAGCACATCGGAGCGCTTGACGAGATCGACGAAGATCTCCTTACCCCGGGGCTCTTTCAGGTTGAGCGTGATGCTCTTCTTGTTCGAATTCAGCATGGTGAAATAGAGGCTGTCGGCGTCCGGGACATCCCGGAGCTGGCGCCGGGTAATGTCACCGCTCGGTGCTTCGAGCTTGACCACGTCGGCACCGAGCCACGCGAGAATCTGAGTGCATGATGGCCCGGACTGAACATGTGTCATGTCGAGGATCTTGACGCCGTCTAGTGCCTTTGCCATGGCGGCTTCCTTTTCACTTGTACATGGTCTGGTTCATGGTTCCGGGCGCGTACACGTCGGTGTCGATCCACACGTTGATGAGCGACGGCTTGCCGGACTCACGTGCGCGCTCCAGGGCGGGCCGGATGTCGCCCGGCTCACGGACCTCTTCGCCGTAGCCGCCGAGCATCTTCGCGAACTCGCTGTAGGGGACGTCACCGAGTGTGTTGCCGACCCGCTCGCGGTCCTTGCCGTACTTGGCCGCCTGCCCGTAGCGGATCTGGTTCATCGAGGAGTTGTTGCCGACGATCCCGACGAACGGCAGGTCGAAGCGGACCAGCGTCTCGAAGTCCCAGCCGGTGAGGCTGAAGGCGCCGTCACCGAACAGCGCGACGACCTCCTTGTCCGGCCGGGCCTGCTTGGCGGCCATCACGAACGGGATGCCGACGCCGAGCGTGCCGAGCGGTCCGGGGTCCATCCAGTGGCCGGGCGACTTGGGCTGGACGACCTGCCCGGAGAAGGTGACGATGTCGCCGCCGTCGCCGACGTAGATCGAGTCCTCGGTGAGGAACTCGTTGATCTCGTGCACGAGCCGGTACGGGTGGATCGGCGAGGCGTCGGAGTGCTGCAGCGGCAGCCGCTTCTCATAAGCCTTCTTCTCCTCGGACCGGAGCTCCTCCAGCCACGCCTTCCGCCCGGCCGCGCCGTTGTCGCTGCGCCCGGAGGCGGCCTGCGTGACGGCGGACAGGACGAGGCCCGCGTCGCCGACGATGCCGAGGTCGATGTCCCGGTTCTTGCCGACCGTGCGGTAGTCCAGGTCGATCTGGACCACCGTCGCGTCGGGAGACAGGCGGCGCCCGTAACCCATCCGGAAGTCGAACGGCGTGCCGACGATGACGATGACGTCGGCGTTGTTGAACGCGTAGCGCCGCGAGAGCTGGTAATGGTGCGGATCGCCCGGCGGCAGGGTGCCGCGGCCGGCCCCGTTCATGTAGGCGGGCACGTTGAGCGTGCGCACCAGTTCGGTCGCCGCGGCGGTGGCCCGGGTGGTCCAGGTCTGGCTGCCGAGCAGGATGCACGGCTTCTCGGCGTTCACCAGCAGGTCGGCCAGGCGCTCGATGGCCGCGGGGTCGCCCTGCTGACGCGTCGAGGCGCGGTACTGCCCGGCCGCCGGTACGCGCGCCTTCTCACGCGGGACCTTGGCGTCGAGCACGTCGCGGGGGATCTCGAGGAACGACGGTCCGGGCGCGCCGTTGTAGCACTCGCGGAAGGCCATCGAGACGATGTCCGCGACGCGTTCGGTGTGCGGGACCGAGGCGGCGAACTTGGTGATCGGCGCCATCATGTCGACGTGCGGGAGGTCCTGCAGTGAGCCCATCTTGTGCTGGCTCAGCGCGCCCTGACCGCCGATGAGCAGCATCGGGCTCTCCGCACGCAGCGCGTTCGCGACGCCGGTGACGGCGTCGGTCGTCCCGGGGCCGGCCGTGACGACGGCACAACCGGCCTTTCCGGTGA
Organism: Actinoallomurus sp.; assembly: GCA_035643735.1. Taxonomy (GTDB): domain Bacteria; phylum Actinomycetota; class Actinomycetes; order Streptosporangiales; family Streptosporangiaceae; genus Actinoallomurus. The sequence goes on from DASQPY010000254.1 coordinate 8,353, forward strand.
TGCGGGCGTGGCCGTCGGCGGCATGCGCGGCGACCTGTTCGTGGCGTACGTCGATGACCTTGATGCCCTCGTCGACGCAGCCGTCGTAGATGTCGATGATGTGCCCGCCGCACAGCGTGTAGATCACGTCGACGCCCTCCGCCTTGAGGGCCTTGGCGACGAGATGCCCACCTGAGATGAGTTCCGTGGCTTGGGGTTCCGGCTCGGGTGACGTGGTCATGTCCTGCGTCAACTCCTCACGTTCAGTGGCTCGTTTCCTGCTGTCATGCCAGGTCAGAGGCGTGTAGTGCCGTCTGATCGAACATTGCATACAGTCGACGAATACTGTATGAAGACTGTGACACGGCAATGTGCGGAATGTCCAGAGCGAGATTCGGTGACTCGGCCGTCAGGGCCGAGCGGGGGCGCACCTGACGGCGATGACCAGGAGGAACGCGCGTGGATCTGTTCGAACATCAGGCGAAGGAGCTCTTCGCGGAGTACGGCGTCCCGGTCCCTGCGGGCAAGATCGCCACGACACCGGAGGAGGCCCGTGCGATCGCCGCGGGGTTCGCCGCCGCCGGTACGTCACGAGTGGTGGTCAAGGCGCAGGTGAAGACCGGCGGCCGCGGCAAGGCCGGCGGCGTGAAGGTGGCCGACTCGCCCGAGGAGGCGGAGGAGAGTGCACGCCAGATCCTCGGCATGGACATCAAGGGCCACACGGTTCACAGGGTTCTCGTCGAGGAGGCCAGCTCGATCGCGCAGGAGTACTACTTCTCGTTCCTGCTTGACCGGGCGAACCGTACGTTCCTGTCCATCTGCTCGGTCGAAGGCGG
>DASQPY010000255.1:0-3602 GCA_035643735.1 Actinoallomurus sp.
CGCAGGTGCCCGCCGAGCAGGGCACCGCGTTCTACACCATGACGAAGTCGGCGGTCGGGTCGTGGCTCCAGCGGACGTTCGCCGTCGTCAAGGGCATCGGGCCGGCGTTCACCGCGATGGCGGCCGTGGCGGCCGCCTCACGCCTGCTGTACGGCATGGCGCGCGACCGGGGCCTGCCGAAGGCACTGGCCTCGGTGGACGCCAGATCCCAGGTGCCGCGTGCGGCCCTGCTGACGACGGCCGCGATCAGCCTGGTCGTCTCGGTGTGGGCGGCACGCCGCCCCGATGGCCTGGACGTGCTCGTCTCGATCGTGAACATGGGCGCCCTGGCGGCCTTCACGCTGCTGCACGTCTCGGTGGTCGGCTACTTCGTCATCCGGCACGGCAGCCGTCTGTGGGTGCCGCACGTGGTGATCCCGGCCCTGGGCGCCGCCGTCTCGATCTGGATCATCGTCTCGGCGACCACCCTGGCAAAGATCATCGCGGCGGCGTGGCTCGCCGTCGGCGCGGTCGTCTACGCCGTGGCCGGCCGCCGCGCCCCGGCCCGTACGTGACCGTGGTCAGCCGAGCAGGTCCGGGCGGCGGTGGGAGAGTGACGGAAGGACCTTGCGCACCTGCTCGGTGGTGCTCAGATCCATCTCCATCACCCGTACCGACGGCGACGGGCCCAGGTCGGCCAGGACCACGCCCATCGGGTCCACGAGCATGCTCCGGCCCACTCCGCCCGGCCGTCCCCTCGGCGGTGCCGTACGGTCCGGGGCCTTGCCCGCCGCGGCCACCCAGATGGTGTTCTCGATCGCACGGGCGCGCACCATCGTGACCCAGTGCTCCTCCTTGAACGGGCCCTGCGCCCACGCGGCGATCACCGCGAACATCTCCGCGCCCGCGTCGACCAGGGCGCGCGCGAGTTCGGGGAAGCGTACGTCGTAGCAGGTGATCAGGCCGATTCGTACGCCGCAGAGCTCGACCACGACCGGCGCGTCGCCGGAGTCCACGAACTCCGACTCGCGGTCGTGGAAGGCGTCGAACAAGTGGATCTTCCGGTACGAGCCGGCAAGGGCGCCGGACGCGTCGATCGCGACGGCCGTGTTGTAGACACGCCCGCCGGTCGCGGGTTCGAAGACCCCCGCGATCACCGCGGTGCCGTGCTCTCGTGCCGCCTCGGCCAGCCCCGTCACCCAGGGCCCGTCGAGAGATTCGGCCGCGGCGGCAAGGTCGCCGCCGAAGCGCACCAGGCTCGCCTCCGGGAACACCGCGAGGTCGGCGCCGGCCGCCTCGGCCAGGGCCTCGCGGACCCGCTCCAGGTTCTCCTTCGGGTCGTCGCCCACCGTGATCTGACACAGGGCCACTCGCATCGGGCACTCCTCTCACACCGGCTTCCACTGTGACACAGGCCGGGCATATCGCCGGGGGTCGCCCCGCATGCGTTGTTACCCTGAGCCGCGTGACGGTCAACATCGATCCGCTCGTCGCGCGGATGCAGGGCTTCGGCACCACCGTGTTCGCCGAGATGACGGCGCTGGCGAACCGTACCGGAGCGGTCAACCTCGGCCAGGGGTTCCCCGACACGGACGGGCCCGCCAAGCTGCTGGAGACGGCCGTCGAGGCGATCCGCGGCGGCGCCAACCAGTATCCGCCCGGCCCCGGGCTGCCGGAGCTGCGCGAGGCGGTCGCCGCCCAGCGCGCCGAACGCTACGGCCTGACCTACGACCCCGACGGCGAGGTGCTCGTCACCGTCAGCGCCACCGAGGCCATCGCGGCCTCGCTCCTCGCCCTCGCCGACGCGGGCGACGAGGTCATCGTCTTCGAGCCCTACTACGACTCGTACGCGGCGTGCATCGCCCTGGCCGGCGCCGTGCGCCGCCCGGTCACGCTGCGCCCCTCGGGCGACCGGTTCACCTTCGACCCCGCCGAACTGCGCGCCGCCGTCACCCCGCGCACCCGGCTGATCCTGCTCAACTCCCCGCACAACCCGACCGGCACGGTGTTCTCCCGCGAAGAGCTCGAGATCATCGCCGACCTCTGCCGGCGGCACGACCTGGTCGCGGTCACCGACGAGGTGTATGAGTACCTGACCTTCGATGACGCCGAGCACGTGCCGATCGCCACGCTGCCCGGCATGCGCGAGCGTACGGTGGCGATCTCCTCGGCGGGCAAGACGTTCTCGGTCACCGGCTGGAAGACCGGCTGGATCACCGCGCCGCCGGAGTTCGTCCGCGCGGCCCAGACCGTGAAGCAGTTCCTCACCTTCACCGTGAGCGCCCCCTACCAGCGTGCCGTCGCATACGCATTGGGCGGCGAGCTGGACTGGGTCGAGGCGCTGCGGACCTCACTGCAGTCCAAGCGCGACCGGCTGACCGAGGGCATCGAGGCGGCCGGACTGACCGCGCTGCGGTCCCAGGGCACCTACTTCGTGCAGGCCGACGTACGTCCGCTCGGCTTCAAGGACGGGCGGGACTTCTGCCGCGTCCTGCACGAACGCGCGGGCATCGTCGCCATCCCCACCCAGGTCTTCTACGACTCGGGCGCCGGCGACCCGTACGTCCGGTTCGCCTTCTGCAAGCGCGACGAGGTCATCGACGACGCGCGGCGAAGACTGGGCCGGATCTCGGTGTAAACGCGGGCCGCTTTCCGTGAGTACTCCACGAAAGGTCATCGACCCCTGAGGACGAGATTCGTGGACGATCCAGAGAAACGGTTCACCGAGACGGGAGCGACCGCAGCCGGACCATCACCGGTATCGACTCCCTGACCACCTTTCCCACCAAGGAGGACGAGGCGAAGTGGAAGGCGGCGGGGTCCGACCTCCTCACGCCCCAGAAGCGCTCGGTGAACAACTACGACATTCCGCTCCACTTCACGATCGGCGGCAGGCAGGTCACCATGGCCGCCCTGCGGAAGCTGCCAACGAGCGCGCCAGGGCTCGAAGCCGAGCTGCGGCGCCGGTGGAAGGCCGACCGCGCCGCAGGCACCGACGGAGACGGCTTCACGCTCTATGTCTGGAGCACCGCCCAGGACCTCCTTGCCGGGCCGATCACCCCGGGCACCAAGGCCGCGCTCTACCGGGTGCTGGCTGGCCTGCCGGGCATCAAGAACGTCGGCACCGCCAAGGACCGCCTGGGCCGGACGGGAACGGCGCTGGCCCTGCCGGAATCCGGCGGTGAGTCCCGGCTGATCGTCGAAGAGCGTTCGGGAGAGCTCCTCGCCCACGAGTCGTGGGCCAAGGGCGCACGGTATCCCCGGCTCTCCCAGGCCTACCGGTCGATGGGCTGGGCCGGCGGTCTGTCCGACCGCCCCTGTTTCAGATCGTGCCGAAGGGGGCGGCTGCTCTTGGGCATACTCTGCCCAAGAGCAGCCGCCTCCTGAAAGGCTAGGTTCACCCTCGTGACCACGGCGAATCGCGAGCGCGTCGTCATCGCCCTCGGTGGCAACGCGATGACCGGGCCGGACGGCAGCGCCACGCCGGACGCCCAGCGGCACGCCGTCGAGGTCGCGGTCGAGCCCGTCGCGGACCTGGTCGCGAGCGGCGCGCAGGTCGTGCTGACCCACGGCAACGGCCCGCAGGTCGGCAATCTGCTGATCAAGAACCAGCTCGCCGCGCG
>DASQPY010000256.1:0-5936 GCA_035643735.1 Actinoallomurus sp.
CGCGGCGGCCACCGCCGCCATCGCGGTGAAGGCCGGGCCGATGCCCTTCACGACGGCGAAAGCCTTCTGCATCCACGGCCCGATGGCGATCTTCGTCATGGTGTAGAAGGCGGTGCCCTGGTCGGCGGGTACCTGGGCGAGGTGACGCGGACCGACCGGCATCAGCAGGCCGGCCAGGTAGGTCTGGACGACGAAGAGCAGCCCCGCCACGGCCAGGCAGAACAGCACGGCCCGGCCGACCTGGCGCTCGTCGCCGGTGTTCTCCTCGGCGAAGGAGGCGATCGCGTCGAAGCCGAGAAAGGACAGCACCGCCACCGACACGGCGCCCATCACCGCGGCCGTGGTGGTGCCGCCCACGCCGATGGCGGGCGAGGTCCACGGGCGGGCCGGGCCGTGCGCGATGAGCACGACGACCGCGGCGACCACGAACACGGCCAGCAGCAGGATCTCCACCACGAGCACGACGAACCCGACCCGCGCGGCGAGGTGCACGCCGACGAGGTTCAGGACCGTCGTCGAGACGAACGCGATCGCGGTGAACACCCAGGCGGGCACCGAGGGCACCAGCGAGTGCAGCGCGATCCCGCAGAACAGGTAGCCCACCGCCGGGATCAGCAGGTAGTCCAGCATCGCCAGCCAGCCGGCCGCGAAGCCGGCGGGCCGCCCGATGCCGATGCTCGCGTAGGCGTACACCGAGCCGGCGAGCGGCACCTGCCGCGACATCTGCGCGTACGACAGCGCCGTGAAGGCCATCGCGACGGTCGCCACGACGTAGACGAGCGCCACCGATCCGAAGCTCTTGGCGTCGAGAACGCCGAAGACGCCCACCGGGGCCAGCGGCCCGATGAACAGCAGTCCGTAGACGATCAGGTCACCCGACGACAGACTGCGGCGAAGGACCTGCGGCTCCATCGACGTCCCCCCGGGATCGGTGCGCCCCGCAGGTCAGGAATCTACCTCGTCGAGCCAGGTCAGGACGCTCCGGGTGTGCTGGCCGAGCTCGGGCGGCGCGGTGTGTTCCCGGGGCTCGCCGTCGTCGAAGCGCAGCGGCGGGCCGGGCAGCTCGATGCGGCCGAGAACCGGGTGCTCGACGTCGATGACGAGTCCCTGGGACCGCGTCTGGTCCCACTCGTAGACCTCGTCGATCGACCGGATCGCACCGGCCGGAACGCCGGCCTCGGCGAGCCGGGCCAGCCAGTGCTCGCGCGTGCCGTGCTCGAACGCCTTCTCGATCAGCGCGGCCAGCTCCCCGCGGTTGCGTGAGCGGTCGGGCCCGGTCGCGAACCGCTCGTCGTCGGGATCGATGTCCGCCACCGGCGCGAACCTCCGCCACAGGCCCTGGTTGGCCACCCCCACCTGGAGCAGGCCGTCGGCGCACCGGTAGCTGCCGTACGGCGCGATCGAGGGATGATCGTTGCCGATGGCCTTCGGCACCTCCCCCGCGACCGTCCACCGGGTGGCCTGGTAGGCGTGCGCCCCGACGACGGAGGCCAGCAGCGAGGTCCTGATCACCCGGCCGCGCCCGGTACGCGTGCGTTCGTACAGCGCGGCGACGATGCCGTACGCGCCGTTCATCCCGGCGAGGATGTCGCAGATCGACATGCCCATCTTGGTCGGCTGGTCGGGCGCGGGCCCGGTGACGCTCATGATCCCGGCCTCGCCCTGCACGATCGCGTCGTACCCGGGACGGCCGCCCTCGGGCCCGTCATGTCCGAAGCCGGTGATCGACAGGATGATCAGGCCGGGGTTGATCTCGTGCATCGTCTCGAAGGAGAAGCCCAGCCGGTCGAGGACCCCCGTGCGGAAGTTCTCGGCCAGGACGTCAGCGTGACGGATCAGGCGGGTGAGCGTCGCCTTCCCCTCCTCGGACTTCAGATCGAGGGTGATCGACTCCTTGTTGCGGTTACAGGACAGGAAGTACGTGCTGATGCCGGGGTCCACGCCCTCCTGGCCCGGCGCGGTGGCGAACGGAGGTCCCCACTGCCGGGTCTCGTCGCCGGTGCCCGGCTGCTCGACCTTGATCACCCGCGCGCCGAGGTCGGCGAGCATCATGGTCGCGTGCGGCCCGGACAGGACGCGAGTGAGGTCGAGCACGACGATGTCCTCGAGTGGACCGTCCATCAGCCGATTCCTCCCAAGATCAGGTGAAGCGCCTCACCGCAGTATGACCGTTGACGGGCGAACGGTCCCGTGAGCTGCGTCACCTTCACGTTAGGGCCGGAACGGACCTGTTCCGCGGGCCGCGCCTACGACGGGGCCCGCGGAACGGGTTCCGCGCTCGTGGCTCAGCAGGCGTCGAGCAGGTCCCCGAGAGCGGACTTCTCATCACTGGTGACGAACAGGTGGAAGACGTACTTCACGCTCACGTACTGCTCGCCGTACGTGCACCAGTACGCGGTGTTCGGCGGCTTCCACTCGCTGGGGTCCTTGTCGCCCTTGGAGCTGTTGCTGGCGCTGGAGGCGATGATCAGCTGGGCGTCGGTCAGGTCGTTGCCGAACGCCTTCCGCTGGGCCGGGGTCCACTGGTCGGCCCCGGTGCGCCAGGCGTCCGCGAGCGGTACGACATGGTCGATCGTCGCCTGCGCGACCACGGTGACCGTCGTGCCGTCATAGGCGCTGTACCAGGAGCCGAAGGCCGGCTGGCAACCGTCGCTTCCTTCGACCACGCCGTCGCCGTCGCGGGCGAGGACGTCCTGGCGAGTGGTGCAGCCGTCGGGCTGACCGGCCCAGATGTCGAAGGCGTCGCGGCTGTAGCCGGTCATGCTGTGCGGGGTGCCCACCGTGAGCGCGGCGAGCTCGGTCCGGGCGGTCGAGACGGGCGGTGGTGGCGGCGGGTCCGCCGCCGCCAGCGTGGATGGTCCGACGAGGCTCGCGATCCCGATGAGGGTCGCCACGATCATTGCGGCACGTCGCACTACTGGGGTCCTCTCATCCGTGGATCCCGCTCCCCGGTCGAGAGTCGCGCGCAGAGTCAAGCAAAACAGTAAATATGGGGGTATTGACCGGATGCGGACATAACGTCCATATGGCCATTCAGGGCTAATTGCGCGGGCCGGCCCCGCACACCACTCCCGGGCCCATGCCGCACGCGCACCGCCTGGGGCCCCGTACGTGGCGTGGCCACAGGACGGCGGGGGGCGGACGATCTTCGACGCCGCGGCCCCGGCAGGATGGACGCCATGCCCACCTCCCCCGCCTCCGCCCGCCCCCGGGTCTACGCGGCGCTGGCCGCCCGGCTGCGCGAGCCGGCGCCCTCGTGCGGAGCCGTGCGGGTCGTCGCGGTCGACGGGCCGAGCGCGGCGGGCAAGACGACGTTCACCGCCGCGCTCTCCGCCGCCCTGGACGGCGCGCCGGTCGTGCACTCCGATGACTTCCCGGTGCCCTGGGACGGGGATCCCCTCGCCTGGTGGCCACCGCTCACCGCGCTGGTACTCGCACCCCTGCGCGCCGGCCGCGCGGGGCGGTTTCGCAGGTACGACTGGCGAAACGGGACGTACGCCGAGGAGACCGAGATCCCGGTGGCGCCCGTGGTCGTCATCGAGGGCGTCGGCGCCGCCCGCGCGGAGGCGCCGGTGGCGTTCCGCATCTGGGTCGAGGCGCCGCACGACGTACGCCGCCGGCGCGCGGCGGAGCGCGGGGACGATCTGGCCGCCTGGGATCAGTGGGCCGAGATCGAGGCGAAACTGTTCGCCGCCGACCGTACGCGCGATCGCGTCGACCTGGTCATCGACGGAAATCCCCGCTCGGCCGTCTGACCTATCCCGTAATAATGGCTCACATGCGAAAAGCGTGGCGAGCCGTAAATTGGGTGTTGCGGTCGGAAACGACCCTAGGTCTCCTTCTGCTCGTCATCGCTCTGGCCGGGGCGGGAGTCGTCGTCAACTGGATGTCGTCGGCCGAGCACGGCTGCACGGTGCGTGACACGGCGGGGATCTGTAGCGACGCCCTCAAGGAGGTCGTGTTCCCGATCAGCGTGTTCGGCACGCTGATCTTCTGCGCCGTGTCCATCATCGGCATCAAGTGGTCCGCGCCGACCTGGATGCGTCGCTGGACGCTCATCGGGCTGGCCGGAGAGCTCGCCTGCCTCGCGGCCGGGGCCGCGCTCGCCGCCACCGCACCCTGAGCGAGCGCCCCGGGGATGGAGCCGGGGTCACAGGGCTCGTTCGAGGCTCTCCCTGACCTCCTGAAGCCAGCGCAGCTCGCGAGCGAAGTACTCCAGCGACGCGGCCGCCTCGGCGGGCCCGATCGGCCCGTGCGCGACGCGCGCGGCGTCGGCGAGCCCGCATCCCTCAGCGCCGGCAGGATCGCCTTCCGGTCGGCGAGACCGTAGGCGTCGAGGAAGAGCCGGAGCCGCGCCGGCAGGTCCGGCCCCGGTGGTCACCGGGTCAGCGCTCCCCGGCCGGCTCGTCCACGTCCGCCCGGGTCCGGCCGTCGGCCAGGGTCGCGTAGCCCGGGCCGCGGTCGAAGAAGGCGATCGGGCCCCGTCCGGCGCGCATCCGGGCGCGGAGCCCGGCGGTCGCCTCCGGATCGGCCTCCGTCTCCCCCGGCCTCAGGACGACCCCGTAGTCGTCCCGCGCGCCCTCCGCCGACACCTTGCCGTCCCGTACGTCGGCGGCGACCTTCTCCGGCGGGCGGTTCAGCGGGTCGCCCCAGCCGCCACCGCCCGTCGTACGGATCCGGATCACCTCGCCCGCCCGTACCGGATGGTCGTCGACCAGGCCCTCCATCGCGCGGCCCTCGATCTCGACCCGGAACGGCCGGCCCGCGAGCCCGCCGTTCACGCCCCAGCAGGACAGGATCGATCGGTCGGCGATGGACATGTAGTGCGCGTCGCGCAGCATCCGGATGTGCTTGTCGTAGCCGAGCCCGCCGCGGAACTCCCCCGGCCCGCCGGAGTCCACCGCGAGTCCGAGGCGTTCGACGAGGAACGGCCAGCGCGCCTCGGCGAACTCCACCGGGATGTTGCGCGAGTCGGGCACCACGTGGATGGTGTCCTCGCCGTCGGCGTAGTAGCGCCCGCCCGACCCGCCACCGAGCACCTCGCGCATCAGGTACGGCTCGGGCTCGGACCCGTACACGCCGGTGTAGCGGATCGTCTCCTGGTCGGCGGGCATCCGGCCGCCGGTGGCCTTGGCCAGCACCCCGGCGAGGACGCCGAGGAGCCGCAGGATCACGAACGTACGAGCGTTGGTCGGCGCCGGGAAGATCGGGGTGAGCAGCGTGCCCTTCTCGGGAAAGCGCATCTCGATGAGCGGCACGACGCCCTCGTTGACGTCCAGCTCGGCCATCCGCTCGGGCGTGTCGGCGAGGTTGCGCAGCACGGGCGCCAGCCACTTCTTCAGGAACACCCCGTCGGCGTAGTCGCCCGCGTGGTTGATCGGCCCCTTGGCCTGCGGAGACGTGCCCGTGAAGTCAAGGATGATCTTGTCGGGTGTCTTGGTGAGGGTGATCCGCTGGGCATGCAGCCGCGGCGGGTCGACGCCGTCGTGCTCGGCGTAGTCCTCCCAGACATGGGTGCCATCGGGGATCTTCGACAGGATCTCCCGCCGGAACGTCTCGGTGGTCTTGTCGATGATCGCGTCGAAGCACGCCTCGACCGCGTCGCGGCCGTACCGCGCGAACAGCTCGCCGAGCCGGCGCGCGCCCATGAGACAGGCCGAACACTCGGCATCGAGGTCGCCGGCGAGCGAGTCCGGCATGCGTGAGTTGCGGGTCATGATCCGCAGCGCGGCGTCGTTCGGCACGCCCTGGTCCCACAGCTTGATCGGGGGCACCATCAGGCCCTCCTGGAACACCGACGTGGCCGCCGACGGCATCGACCCCGGGACCGATCCGCCGATGTCGTCGTGGTGGCCGAAGGCCTGCACGAAGGCGACCACCTCGGGCTCGCCGCCGTCGACACTGCCGTCATCGACGCTGTGGAAGACCGGCACCGT
>DASQPY010000257.1:0-7633 GCA_035643735.1 Actinoallomurus sp.
CGCACCCTCGAACTCCTCGAAGGGCTCGAGGAGGTCCCGCGCAAGACCATGACCTACCGCGGGGCGACGTTCACCGAACTGGACACCAAGGCCGTCATCGCCCGGGCCCCGGCCGTCGCGCTGATCGACGAGCTCGCCCACACCAACGTCCCCGGCTCGACGAACACCAAGCGCTGGCAGGACATCGAGGAGATCCTCGACGCCGGCATCGAGGTCATCACCACCGTCAACATCCAGCACCTGGATTCGGTGAACGACGTGGTCGAGCAGATCACCGGGGTGCCGCAGCGCGAAACCGTGCCGGATGAGGTCGTACGCCGCGCCGACCAGATCGAGCTGGTCGACATGTCCCCCGAGGCGCTGCAGCGGCGGATGGCGCACGGAAACGTCTACCCGCCCGAAAAGATCGACGCGGCATTGTCGAACTACTTCCGGGTCGGCAACCTCACCGCACTGCGGGAACTGGCCCTGCTCTGGCTCGCCGACAAGGTCGATGACCAGCTCGACCGCTACCGCGCCGACCATGAGATCAAGAAGACCTGGGAGGCGCGCGAACGCGTCGTCGTCGCGCTCACCGGCGGCTCCGAAGGTGACACGCTCATCCGCCGCGCCGCCCGCATCGCCGACCGCACCAAAGGGGCGGACCTGTACGCGGTGCACGTGACCGCCGGCGACGGGCTCACCGGCGCCAGCCCGGCCAACCTCGCCCGCCAGCGTGCCCTCGTCGAAAGCCTCGGCGGCACCTACCACCAGGTCGTCGGCGACGACATCCCCCAAGCCCTGCTCGACTTCGCCCGCGGCATCAACGCCACCCAGCTCGTGCTCGGCGCCTCCCGCCGCGGACGGCTCGCCCAGCTGTTCTCCCGCGGCGTGGGCGTGACCACGACCGCCCTGTCCGGGCCGATCGACGTGCACATGGTCACCCATGAGGAGGTGAGCCGCGGCCGCCGCCGGCCCAAGAGCGCCGGTGGCGTCACCCGCCGCCGCCAGGCCGCCGGGTTCACGCTCGCCGCCCTCGGGCTGCCGCTGCTCACCCTGCTGCTGGCGAACCTGCGCGGCCAGCTCTCCCTCACCAGCGACATCCTGCTGTTCCTCGTCGGTGTCGTCGGCGTCGCGCTGGCCGGCGGGCTCTACCCGGCGCTGTTCGCCGCCGTCGCAGGCTCCCTACTGCTCAACTACTACTTCACCCCGCCGTTCTACCGGTTCACCATCGCCGAGTGGGAGAACGCGCTCGCGCTGGTGGCCTACGTCGTCGTGGCCGCAGCCGTCAGCGCGGTCGTCGACATCGCCGCCCGGCGTACGCGGGAGGCCACCCGCGCCAGCGCCGACGCCGAGATCCTTTCGAACCTGGCGGGCAGCGTGCTGCGCGGCCGTACGCCCTCGGCGGCCGATCAGCGGGTGTTGGAGGCGTTCGCCGCGCAGGCCGCGCTCGCGCTCCGCCAGCACCGCCTCGCTGCCGAAGCCGAGCAGGTCCGCCCGCTCGCCGAGGCTGATCGGATGCGGACCGCGCTGCTCACCGCGGTCAGCCACGATCTGCGTTCGCCCCTGGCCTCGGCCAAAGCCGCCGTGGAGAGCCTGCGCGCCGCCGACGTCACCTGGACCGATGCCGAACGTGAGGAGCTGCTGGCCACCGCGAACGAATCGCTGGAGCGGCTCGACCGGCTGGTGGCCAATCTTCTCGACATGAGCCGGCTCCAGGCCGGCCTGCTCGGGGCGACCACCCAGCCGCTGATGGTCGAGGAGATCGTCCCGTACGCGATCGACGATCTGGGCCCGGACGGTTCCGCCGTACGCGTCCAGGTCCCGGCCGGCCTGCCCGAGGTGGTCGCGGACCCGGCGCTGCTCGAGCGCGTCCTGGTCAACCTGATCTCCAACGCGATCCGCTACGGCTCGGCCGACGAACCCGTCCTCGTCACTGCCAGCTCCCACGCCGACCGCATCCAGCTACGCGTCATCGACCGCGGCCCGGGCATCCCGCCGGCCGACCGCGACCGCGTCTTCCTGCCCTTCCAGCGCCTCGGCGACCGCGACAACGACACCGGCGTCGGGCTCGGGCTGGCTCTCTCGCGCGGCCTCATCGAGGCCATGGGCGGCACCCTGGAGCCCGACGAAACGCCGGGCGGCGGCCTCACCATGATCATCACCCTGCCGGCGCACATGCCCGAGATGGCCGATCCGATGCTCACCTCTCATCTGGACGCTCTGCGCGAGAGGCCAAGCCGATGACACGCGTCCTGGTCGTCGATGACGAGCCGATGACCGTACGGGCGTTGGAGCTGAACTTGCGGGCCCGCGAGTACGAGGTCACCGTGGCCCGCAACGGTAGTGCGGCGCTGCACCAAGCCGCCGAATGGCGTCCCGACACCGTCCTGCTGGACCTGGGGCTGCCGGATCTGGACGGGGTCGAGGTCATCAGCGGGCTGCGCGGATGGAGCCAGATGCCGATCATCGTAGTGTCGGGACGCATCGAGTCCAGCGACAAGATCGCCGCGCAGGACGCCAGCGCCGACGACTACATCACCAAGCCGTTCGGTGTCGGCGAGCTGCTCGCCCGTATCCGCGCGGCCGGCCGCCGCACCCATTCACACGGCCCCGAGCCGGTCGTCCGCGTCGGTGACCACCTTATCGACCTGGACAGCCGGACGGTGGATCCGCCGGTCCATCTAACGCCGACCCAGTGGAAGCTGCTTGACATCCTGCTGCGCAATCCCGGCAAGCTGATAACCCAGCGTCAGCTCCTCACCGAGGTCTGGGGACCGCCAGCCGTGCGACACACGCACTACCTGCGGCAGTACATGGCCCAGCTGCGCCGCAAGCTGGAAACAGACCACACGCGGCCCCGGCACCTGCTGACCGAACCCGGCATGGGCTACCGCTTCCAGCCGTAACCCGCGCGTGCCGAAATCCCCGCAGCGGGTGCATCCGGCGGATCGTCCCGCCCGGACGCCTGGCAGGCGGCGAAGGCGTGCTCGCACCCGCCCACGCTCGCACCGGCCGTCATCGGCCAGGACCACACGCAGACGCGCACCGAACCGCAGCGCCGATACGACGCGGGATCTCCAGCCAAGCCGTCACCGGACCGCCGACGACGTGGTTCCGCCCCGGCCGTCGGGCGACCATAGTTCCCTGTCTCAGCCAACGCATGGTCGGTCGCGCGCATCTGATCCGGGCCGGCTCGGTCAGCTATCGTTGAAATATCCGGCAGTGCCGGTTCTTCTTGCAGAACACGGCGCGCGTCGAGGTGCGCCCCCCGGCGTTGGAATTGGAGATCGCTACCGGGCTCCCTTGTTGTGAGTCGGGCTGTTGATGGAAATGGCATTATGGTTATGAGTGCCATTTCCGATGGTGTTGTGATGATCGGTGAGCACCGCCGTGGACGAATCCAGGCGCACGGCCGACCTTGAATGGACACCCGGCAGAGCCGCGACCAGGGCAGCACCGAGCCCCCACAGGGCGAGGCGGCGACTGAGCACAACTCTTTTCACGAGTGCCTCCTTCAGGCGGACATCCAGCGCATTCGCCTACATACCCAGCCGCCGGTCATCGACCATCGCGGCCGGATTTCCCACCCATCCGGTTGCCGACTCTTTGCCGAACAACCCGGGAACCTACTCAGCGGCGCGGTCCTACCCGTGTTTATGCCCTCATGACGGGCCGGGCCCGATTCCCAACGGCGTCTTAACACCGCAGATCAGTGGCCGTATGACTTGCGTTAATGACTCTTGCCGTGGGCTGGTACGGCGCGGTTGACTCAGAGACGTGACCACCGACGGCAGGGACCCGCGCGCGTACGCGCTCCGGATGTCTCACGCCACGGTGCGGCGCGCCCGCCTGTACGGACTTCGATCCGGATCCGCGGTGGTGCGCCGCTGCGGCATGCTGCGCGCCCAGCGTCCCCCTCATAGCGGCGCCTGCCGCCTCCGCTGAATCGGTTCGTCCCGCGCCCGGTGCCTGCCGGGCTCCATCCCTCCTGCAGACCGGCCCCGGATGCGTCCGGCGGGTGCCGATCGCGGGACGAACACCCTTCCTGCCCTCTCTCTTGGATGGATCATGCTGACAGTGGCCTCAAGGCGTCTGGACCCTGTGGGGTGCGGAAACTGGGTTCATCTGGCGGACCTGCAGGTTCCGTTCCCGAAGGGGCCCGGTAGCGGGGATCGTGGCTGACTGTGTTCTGGTCTTTGCTCTATGTCGTCGTTGGTGGTCTGTTCCGGTTCGTGGCTCTGTTGGGGCGTGGCGATCGGTGTAAGGAGGCGGAGATTCTGGTGCTCCGGCATCAGGTCGCCGTGCTGCGTCGTCAGGTGCGTCGGCCTGATCTCCGTGACGGAGACCGCGTCCTGCTGGCGGCGCTGTCACGATTGTTGCCTCGTTCCGGGTGGGGCATCTTCTTCGTGACGCCGGCGACTCTGCTGCGCTGGCATCGGGATCTGGCCGCCCGTCGCTGGACGTACCGGCGGAGCCGTCCTGGCCGGCCGGGCAAGGGGAAGCATGTTCGGGACGCAGTGGTGCGCCTGGCGCGGGAGAACCCGACGTGGGGTTATCAGCGGATCAGTGGCGAACTCGCAGGTGTCGGGATTCGGGTTCCGCCCAGTACCGTGCGTGCCAAGTTCGCCGGCGCGTTCGATGAGGTGTTCGCCTCTATCGGTGTGCGGGTCATCAAGACGCCGGTGAGGGCTCCGCAGGCGAATGCGATCGCTGAGCGGTGGGTTGGGACTGTCCGGCGCGAATGCACCGACCGGCGCTTGATCTACGATGATCGCCACTTACGTAAGGTTCTCGCCGAGTATGAGCGGCACTACAACCACCACCGCCCGCATCGGGCGAAAGACCGGCGGCCACCACAACCGACACGAACGTCACCTGGCACTGACCTCGACACGACCCAACCTAGGCGCGATGAAATCCTCGATGGCCTGATGAACGAGTACCGGCCCGCGGCCTAGCCAGAGCGAGAAGCCCCAGGTCAGCGACAAAGCTGAATATCCGCACCCCACAGGGTGACAGCGGCCTCCTTGGTCTGACACCAAGATGACAAGAGCCTTATGAACCGAGAGGTTCACGTACGGATCTGTGGGAGCCGGGAGGTGAGACTCCTCCCGGCCATCCGACAGGGGAGCCGAACGTGACATCGCCCGCGAAACCCTCGTCAGGCGTGAAGGTCGGTCGGAGGTGCGGGGTGTACGTTCAGGGCCGTCAGTGCCTGCCGGACCCGCCCGCCGGACTCCGCCAGCGCGGCTCGACAGTGCTGCGGTGTCACCGATCCGGCGGAGTGTTGCCCCGCGAGCAGGTAAACCAGTGCGGTTTTAAGATCGCCGCACAAATCGAGTGCCGCCGTGCAGTCGGCGTCGTCCGCTCCCGTGGCCTGGGCGAGCAGCCGCACCATCCGTCCGCGCAGCTTCGCGTTCGTCGCCCGCATGTCGACCATGAGATTGCGGTAGGTGTGGCCCAGCCGGACCATCAGCGCGGTCGAGAACGAGTTCAGGAGCAGCTTCTGCGCGGTGCCGGCCTTGAGGCGGGTCGATCCCGTGAGCGCCTCCGGTCCGGTGTCCGCGACGAGCAGATAGTCCGCGAGCTCCGCCAGCGGGGCGTTCGGGTTCGAGGTGATGAGCGCGGAGGACGCCCCTGCCGCCCGGGCGGCCGTAAGCGCCGCTCCGACGTAGGGGGTGCGGCCCGAGGCGGTCAGGCCGATCACCACGTCCGCCGCGGTGACGTCGGCGGTGTCGGCTCCGTCGTTGTTGTCCTCGGCGTCCTCGACGGCGCGTAGCAACGCCGTGGTGCCGCCGGCATGATGAGCGATGACCACGCCTTCGGGCAACACGAACGTCGGGAGCAGCTCTGCCGCGTCGAGCACGCCGAGACGTCCGGATGTGCCCGCGCCGAAGTAGTGCACCCGGCCGCCGTCGAAGACCCGGGCCGCGGCGTCGTCCACCAGCACGGCCAGTTCGGGCAATGCCGCGGCAACCGCGTCGGGGACGGCGCGGTCCTCATCGTGGAGCAGGCGGATGAGCTCAAGCGTCGGCACGGCGTCGAGTTCGGTGGTCCGGGCGTTGACCTGCTCGGTCGGGGACGCGACCCGGATTCCGGAGTGGTTCACGAATGGCCTTTCATCTGGGGCTTCTTTCGGCGGGCTTCCCACCGTGCGGTTGGGGCGTTGTCCGGGTGGCGCGGCGGTCGACGATGGCGTGCCGGGTCGCCTCGAGTGCGGCGATGGCCTGGTCGTAGCGGCGCTGGGCGACCGCGGTGAACACCACGTCGACCACACTCAGCGCGGCGATCCGCGACGCTGTCGCTCCGGAGCGGA
Organism: Actinoallomurus sp.; assembly: GCA_035643735.1. Lineage (GTDB taxonomy): Bacteria > Actinomycetota > Actinomycetes > Streptosporangiales > Streptosporangiaceae > Actinoallomurus. The sequence continues at coordinate 6,299 of DASQPY010000257.1, forward strand.
AGGTCGTCTCCCGGTCGACCGTGGTCAGTAACACGTCCGCCGCGGCGGCGAGCGGTGACTTCGGTACGCCGGTCAGCGCGATCGTCAGGGCGCCGTGTGCGATTGCCTCGTGGATGACATCGACGGTTTCCGGCGTCGTACCGGTATGTGACACGCCGATCGCGACGTCGGCCGGCCCGAGCAGTGCGGCCGCGGTCAAGGCCGCGTGGGTGTCGTGCCAGGCGTAGGCGATGAGCCCGATCCGGTGCAGCTTCTGGTGCAGGTCGAGTGCGACGACGGCGCTCGCGCCGATGCCGACGATGTCGACTCGGCGCGCGCCCGCGGTGAGCGTGACCGCCTCGGCGAGTGCCGCCCGGTCGAGGTTACGCGCCGTGTCGGCGATCGCCTGCTGGTCGGTGAAGGTGACGGTGTCGATGATCGAGTCAAGGTCGTCGTCGCGGCTGATGTCGCTCCCGATATCGCGGTTCGCCGCCCGCTCCTGCTCGCGTCCCGACTCTGCCGCGAGTGCGATCCGGAGCTCGCGGTACCCGCGCAGCCCGAGTTCCTGGCACAGCCGCAGCACCGTGCTCTCCGAGGTCTGCGCGGCCCGCGCGAGTTCCGAGATGGTCTGCGTAGCGACGTGCGCCGGCTTACGCAGGATGTAGGCCGCGACTCGCCGTTTGGACGGCACCAGCGACGGTTGGAGCCCGCGCAGTATGGTCAGCGCATCCTGCTGCCGGCCAGGAGAGTGGTCGGTGGCCACGGTTACCCGTCCGTCCCGTCCGCCGTCGCTTCGCTCCGCATGACATGGCAGGCCACCCGATGTCGGCCGGACGCGGGCAGCATGAGCGGCTCGACACTGCGGCAGCGATCTTCGGCCAGTGGGCATCGCGGGTGGAAGCGGCACCCGGATGGCGGGTTGGCGGCGTCCGGAACCTCGCCAGTGACGACCAGGCCGGTCGGCGGAGCGTCGAGCCCGGGGTCGGCGATCGGCACCGCTGTCTGCAGCGCCCGAGTGTACGGGTGCGCGGGGGTGTCGGAGACGACGTCCCACGGCCCGTACTCGACGATCTTGCCCAGGTACATCACCGCGATCCGGTCGGCGAGGTGGCGCACCACGCCGAGGTCGTGAGAGATGAACACGTAGGTCAGTCCCAGCTCATCGCGCAGCCGGACCAGCAGGTTGATGATTTCTGCGCGGACCGACACATCCAGCGCTGAGACGGGCTCGTCCAGGACGAGTATCTGTGGCTGGACCGCGAGCGCCCGGGCGATCCCGATGCGTTGCCGCTGTCCGCCGGAGAGCTGGTGCGGGTACCGGCCGGCGGTCGATGGCGGCAACCCGACCGTCTCGAG
>DASQPY010000258.1:0-12299 GCA_035643735.1 Actinoallomurus sp.
CCGTCCATCCGGGCCGCTTCGAGGATCTCGCGGGGGAACGCGGACAGCAACGACGACAGGAGGTACGTCCCGAACGCGCTCTGGATGGCGGTGAAGATGACGATCACGCTGATCCGGGTGTCGTACAGGCCGACCTTCTTGGAGACGAAGTACAGCGGGTAGACCAGGACCTCCTGCGGCATCGTGTTGGCCAGCAGGAAGAGCACCATGATCGAGACCCGGCCCCGTACCCGGCCGATGCCCAGCGCGTAGGCGTTCAGCACCGACAGGATCACCGCGAGGACGGCCACCGAGCCGCTGATGATCACGCTGTTGACCAGCTTGCCGCCGAAGTCCACCCGGGTCCAGAAGTCCTTCAGCCCTTGGAGGTAGAAGCCCTTCGGCAGGCTGAGCGGGCCGTGGGAGGAGTACTCCGCCGGGGTCTTGAACGCGTTGAGGGCGATGATGAGGAACGGCAGCAGCATCACCACCGCGAGCACGATGAGCGACACGAGGAGCGCGTAGGACCCCGGCGTCCGCCGCCGTACGGTGACCGAGCTCATGCGTTGGCCTCCTCGGCGCGGTTCTGCCGCCACAGGAACACCGCGGTCAGGGCGACGATGATCAGCGTCAGCACGGTCGCGATCGCCGCGCCATACCCGACCTGCGTCTTTTCGAAGAAGTTCTGCCAGGAGTAGAAGGCGGGGACCCGTGTGGCGTTCCCCGGGCCGCCGTTCGTGAGGATGTAGACCTTGTCGAAGCTCTTGATCGCGGCGACGGTGCAGATCAGCAGCACGACGTACAGCTCGGGGCGGATCTGGGGAATGGTGATGTACCAGAACCGGCGCCACCACGAGGCGCCGTCGATCTCGGCCGCCTCGTACAGCGAGGGATCGACGCGTTGCAGGCCGGCCATGAAGACGATGAGCGGGAAGCCGATCTGGACCCAGACCATCACGCCCATCACGGTGTACAGCGCGAGCTTCGGATCACCCAGCCAGTCCTCGCGCAGCGAGCCGAGCCCCACCTTCTTCAGGGTCTCGTTGAGCGTGCCGTTCTCGGGGGCCAGGATCCAGGCCCACACGATGCCGGCCACCGCGAACGGCAGCACCTGGGGCAGGTAGATGCACGCCCGCAGGATCGAGGCCGTACGCGGGCCGAACCGCTTGGCGATGACGTCGAACAGCACGGCGGCCAGGACCAGGCCGATGGCGGCCGGGATGATCGCCATCGCGATGACGAGCGCGACGTTGTGCTCGAAGGAGGCCCAGAAGTCGCCGTCGGAGAACAACCTGGTGTAGTTCTTCACGCCGATCCAGCGTGGCTTTCCGATGCCGTCCCACGCGGTCAGGCTGAAGCCGATGTTCATCAGGAACGGCACCAGGATGATGGCGACGAACAGCACCCCGCTGGGCACCAGGTACACCGCGTAGGAGATGTCGCCGCGTCGCCGGGCGACGGGTTTTCGCGTCGTCGTGGTCGGCGGCGTACTCAGGGTCTGCGTCATGGGTGCTTCTCCGGTGCGGGGTACGGGCCGAGCGCCCGTACCCCGCGGGTCTCAGTGGCCGATGCCTGCGAGGTTCTCGTCGTAGGGCTTGGCGAACGAGTCGAGGACCTTGTCCGGGGCGGCGCTGCCGTTCATGAGCTTCTGCGTGCCCGCCACGAGCACGTCGTAGTAGCCGGGGGCCGGCCAGTCGGGGTAGAAGCCGAGTCCGTCGCTGCCGGCGAGGGTCTGGTAGTTCTGGATCAGCTTCTTGTTCTTGGGGTCCTTGACGCCGTTCGGGTCGGCCGCGACCGGCACACCGCCGTTGTCGGCGAGCAGGTTCTGGATGTCCTTCTTCATCGTGATGTCGATGAAGTCATAGGCGAGCTTCTTGTTCTCCGAGCCCTTCGGCACGACCCAGAGGTTGCCGCTCGACCCGAGCGTCATCTTGGTACCGGGCCACAGGAAGGTGTCCCAGTCGAAGTTCTTGATCTCCTTCTCGAAGCGGCCGTACCACCAGCTGCCGGAGAAGAACATCGGGTACTTGCCGGCGATGAAGGAGGTGCCGGCGTCCTCGGCCTTGGCGCTGACGGAGTTCTTGGCGATGTAGCCCTTGTTCACCCAGTCGGAGAAGGTGTTCGCGGCGTAGGTCCAGGCCGGGTCGTGAAAGTCGACCTTGCCGGTGTAGCGCTCGAAGCGGTCGACCCAGGGACGGTCGGCCTTGCTCAGCGCGAGCTGGTAGAGGTACTGCTGGGCCGGGTACTCCGCACCGCCGTTGGCCAGCGGGGTGACGCCCTTCTTGGCGAAGGTGTCCATCGCGGCGGTGAACTCGTCGAAGGTCGTGGGCACCTTCACGCCGTACTTGTCGAACAGCTTCTTGTTGTAGAAGACCTGGAGGTACTCGGCGTAGTTCGGGACGCCGTACCACTTGTCGCCGCCCATGACGCCCTTGGCGTCGTACTTGGCGGTCACCTGGACGTTGGGGCTGAGCTGCTTGTCCCAGCCGCGCTTGGTGACCTCGGCGCTGATGTCGGTCAGCATGCCCTGCTTGGCGAGCAGGCCGGCGGTCGCGTTCCCCTTGTTGTACTCCAGGATGTCGGGGGCGTCCTTGGAGTTGAGCACCATCGGCGCCGTCTTCTGGATCTGTTCGAAGCCCTTCTCCTCGAACTTCACCTTCACGCCGGGATGGGTCTGCTCGAACTCCTTGATCGCCTGATTCCATGCCACCCCCATGGCACTGTCCGGGCTCTCGTAGTGCCAGAGCTTCAGCTCCTTGGAAGAGGAGCCGGAGCTGCTGTTCCCGCCGCACGCGGACAACGCCAGCATGCCGGCAGTGAGCGCCGCGAGCGTCTTTCCGGTCTTCAACATCGGGTTCCTCCAGGGTGGCGCGCTTCGCTGGTGAAGCGCTTCGACGGCGCTCGCGGTGCGGTGCGGCGCGATCGTCGGGTCAGGTTTCCGGGGTACTCGAACGGACGATGAGTCGAGGTGGGAGCAGCGTCGCCCCCGGCACGTCATGGCCGTCGAGCTTGGCCATGAGCAGGGTGACCGCCTGTCCGCCGACGTCGTCGGCCGGAATGGCGATCGAGGTGAGACCAAGGCGCTCGGCGGGTTCGTCGGGTGCGATGGCGATCACTGAAAGGTCGTCGGGGATGCGGCGTCCGGCCGCGCGAAAGGCGGCCAGCAGTGGCTCCATGGTCGGCTCGTTGTGGATGACGATGCCGGTCAGGTCGGGATGGTCGCGGAGCAGCTCGGTCGCGGCCGACCGGGCCGCCTGGGGGTCACAGGGACGTACGAGCCCGCGGACGCCGCGTTCGGCGGCCGCGCGCTGGAAGCCTGACTTGGTGCGCTCGGCGAAGCCGGTGCCTCGCTCGTAGACCGCGGGCGGCGCCCCGATCAGCGCGATCTCGCGGTGTCCGAGGTCGGCCAGGTGCTCCGCGCACGCCGCGCCGGCTGCCTCGAAGTCGAAGTCGATGCAGGTCAGCCCGGCGGGATCGGCCGGGAACCCGATCAGCACCGACGGCCGGCCGAGCGAGCGCAGGACCGGGAGTCGTACGTCGTGCAGTTCGACGTCCATCACGATGATCGCGTCGACCAGCGCGGTGCCCGCCACGCGCTCCAGGCCGTCGACTCCCTCGTCCTGGGTCAGCAGGAGGACGTCGTGGTCGTGGGTGCGCGCGGTGGTGACGGCGGCGATCGCCATCTGCATCACGACCGGCACGTGGATACCCGAGCGCAGCGGCACGACCAGGGCGATGACGTTGGACCGGCTGCTGGCCAGGGCCCGCGCCCCGGCGTGCGGCCGGTACCCCAGGACCCGGACACTGTCCAGGACCCGGCGGCGCGTCGGTTCCGAGATGGACCGCTTGCCGCTGAGCACGTACGAGACCGTGCTCGGTGAGACACCGGCATGCCGGGCCACGTCAGAGATCTTCACCAAGATGTCCCGCTCCTGTCGAAGCGCTTCGATTGCCCGGAATGTTAAGCCCGTCACATCGACGGCGCAATGGGCTGAGGAGAATTCGTGGGAGCGTTCCCACCGCAGGCCGGACCGGGTACGGCCCGTGAGGAGATGGTTTCGAACCGTACCGGTAGATGCTCACGATCAGTCAGCGGTCGGCGACTTTTTGACGGCTTGGACCTTCATCGGGCGGGTTTTGATGGCAAGATCCTGAAAACGAAGTTTCGGATGGGGCGTCTGAGTCCTCGGCTTGCCCGCACTTCAGCAGGGGGACATGTGGCCGGCTGGCCGATCATCGAACGGGCCGACGATGAGTGGCTCGTGCAGTCACTGCGCTCCGGCGACGGAGCCGCACCGGGTCATTTCTACGACCTCTACGCGGTACGGCTGTTCGCCTACTGCCACGTGCTGCTCCGTGACCAGGAGGCCGCCGCCTTCGCCCTGCTGGACTCGATGATCATCATGCAGGAGCGGATCGGCGACCTGCCGGATCCCGGCCTGTTCCGCGGCCGGCTGTACACGGTGATGCGTGAGCAGTGCCTGCGCCGCCGTGCGGACGCCGAGCGCCATCGGGCGGCCGAGGCCGGAGGCTCAGAGGCGGACGAGGCGACCCGGCGGCTCGTGCACAGCGCACTGCTGGTGCTGTCGGGCCGGCAACGCGAGGCGCTCGACCTCTCCCTGCGGCACGGTCTGGCCCCGGACGAGCTCGCCGAGGTCCTGCGCACGACACCCCAGGACGCCTCGACGCTCATCAGGCAGGCCCGGCACGAGCTCGACGACGCCTTCGCCGCCGTGATGGTGGCGACGACCGGGCGCGATGACTGCCCGAGCGTCGCGGCGCTGGCGGGCCCGCCTGACGGAACGCTCGACGCGGAGACCTGCGGAAGGCTCTCCCGCCACATCTCCAGCTGCCCGATCTGCGGCACACGCGGCGAACGCCGGCTCGACGCCACGCGCCTGCTGAACGCCATGCCCTTCGCCGCGATCCCCGAGGGCCTGCGCGAACGCGTCCTCACCACCGCGTCCGACCCCCAGTTCGCCGACATGCGATCGACGATCGCGATGCGCGCCGACCTGCCGGCCGAGGCCGAGCCCGAAGAACCACGCGACACGCCACGCCGCTGGCCCCCCGTCCTGGCGGCGGTCGCGACCGGGATCCTGGTGGTCGGGGGGATCTGGTTCGCCCTGCCGGGCCCGGGCAGCAAGAACACGAGCGACGACCAGGCCGCCGCGTCCAGCCCCGGCGCCGCCGTGCCCTCCGGCGATCCCTCCGCATCCGACGGGCCGCTGCCCAGCGACGACGTCACCTCTCCCAGCCCGACGCCGTCGGGCTCGAGCGGCACACCGACACCCACCCCGACCCCGGGCGCCGGCCACTCCAGGCACCCGCACCCGCGCCCGTCGTCGACCTCGTCCTCACCCGCGTCGGCCCCGGCGCCGCCGCCACCGGCCCCACCGGCCCCACCGGGCCCACCTGCGCCGGGCACGCTGGCCGTCTACGGCTGCTCGATGAACCACTCCCGTACCTGCACCGTCACGGTGGTCGCGCAAGGCGGCCCGGTGGACTGGCGCGTGACGGGCACTCACGGCAACATCCGGGCGAGCGGCAATGGCAGCCTGTCCGCGGGCCAGTCCGCGGGGGTGACGGCGACCCTCACCGCCACCCTCTGCCTCGGCAGCGGCAGAGGCTCGGTCTCCTTCTCCTCCGGCGCGACCGCCACCGTCGACTACCGCTGCTGACCGGCCGGAGACCACCGGCGGTGACCCCTCAGTGCGTCCGCCCCGGCTTGTCGACGATTCCCGTACAGCCATGGCCGCGCGTCGGCGTAGGTCAGGTCGTACCGAGCCCGTGCCTGGAAGGCGATCAAGAACCTCCCGGCCATCAGGTCATCGGCCAGGTCGTGCACCGCTGCTGACCGGGGGAGAGCTGCACGCCCGGCCTCTTGCCGGCCGTCGCGGGTTTCAGCCCCAGTAGACCTTCTCCGGAGTCGATCCTTCAGCCCCGATGCGGTGCAGGATGTCCACCATTGCTACCCCTTGTCCTTCTTGTCGGCCTGTTCCTGACCTGGGTTGCTGGCCTTCTCCTCGATCGCCTCGGCGATCTCCTTGATCCGCCGCAGCCGCCGGTCCCGGACGGGGAGTGGTGCCTCCACCTGTTCGCTCCCGAGCAGCCCGACCTGAACTGACGGAACCCCGAGGTCCACGCGGAGTTCGAGGACATCATGCGGTTCTGGCTCGACCGGGGCGTCGACGGCTTCCGCATCGACGTCGCGCACGGCACAAGGCGGACGGCCTGCCGGACGCCGGTTACACGGGGCAGATCCAGATGCTCGGCCACGCCGAGCTGCCCTACTTCGACCAGGACGGCGTGCACGACATCCACCGGTCCTGGCGGCGGCTCCTGGACGCCTACGGCGGGATCGGCGTCGCGGAGGCGTGGGCGCCCAACGCCGAGCGCCTCTCGCGTTACGTACGCCCGGACGAGCTGCACCAGGCGTTCAACTTCCACTTCCTGAAGGCGGCCTGGTCCGCCGCGGACCTGCGGGCGGTCATCGACGACTCGCTCGCCGCCTCGGGCATGGTCGGCGCGCCGACGACCTGGGTGCTGTCCAACCACGACGTCCAGCGCCACGTCACGCGGTACGGAGGCGGCGACGTCGGCCTGCGCCGGGCACGGGCCGCGGCCCTGCTCACGCTGGCGCTGCCGGGATCCGCCTACGTCTACCAGGGTGAGGAGCTGGGTCTTCCGGAGGTCACCGACCTGCCGGAGGAGTACCTCCTGGACCCGCAGTGGGGCAACGGCCTGGGCCGCGAGGGCTGCCGCGTCCCGATTCCCTGGGCGTACTCCGAACCGCCGTTCGGCTTCAGCCCGCCGATGGTCGGCGAGAGCTGGCTGCCGGTCCCGCCCGGCTGGCGGGACCTCACCGTGGAGGCCCAGGTGGGCGACCCGGGCTCGATGCTCCGGCTCTACCGGGACGCGCTGTGTCCGCGGCATTTCTCGGTCTTCCGCGAGAGCACCCATCTTTTCCAAGAGCAGTGCTCTTGACGGCGTCGCATCCAGTCGTGCACACTGCTCTCAAGAAAGAGCACTGCTCTCCTGCAGGGCTCACCGGAACGCCGAGGAGCAACCGATGGCCGCCGAGTCCGAACCCCGCCTCATCACCGGCAACAACCTGATGGACCGCGCCTCCCGCAAGCTGGTCGGCGGCCTGACCCGTATGGGGATCAGCCTGCTGGGCTCGCGCGTCCTCTACGTACGCGGCCGCAAGAGCGGTGAATGGCGGACCACCCCCGTCAACCTGCTCAAATACGAGGGCGAGCGCTACCTCGTGGCCCCGCGCGGCCACACCCAGTGGGTCCGCAACATGCGCGTGGCCGGGGGCGGTGAGCTGCACATCGGCCGGCGGGTGGAGGTCTTCACCGCGACCGAGGTGGCCGACGCGGAAAAGCCGGACATCCTCCGCGCCTACCTCAAGCGCTGGAAGTTCGAGGTGGGCATGTTCTTCGACGGTGTCGGCCCGGACGCCTCCGACGCGAAGCTGCTGGAGATCGCCCCGGGTTACCCGGTCTTCCGGCTCGGCTGACCGCCGGCTCCCGCCATCCGTCCCGCGACGGGCTCGGGAGCCATTTATATACCTAACAGTACGCAATGCGTGACAATTTAATCGCTATTTAGGACAACTAAGTATTTGCCAGCCGAAGAATAATAAGCTTCGCTTAGTGTGTGGGGAACGATGAGGCCCGGGTGACCGCGGGCACGTTACGCCAGGGGATGAGCCGGCTCGGTCGCCGGCTCCGCGCCGAGCGTGGCGGCCACGGGCTGAGCCTCAGCCGGCTCAGCCTGCTCAACCTGCTGGCCCGCAACGGCCCGATGACCGCCTCGGCGATGGCCGCCGCCGAGCGCCTCCAGCCGCAGTCGCTGACGCGGATGCTCTCCCGGCTCGAGAACGACGGTCTGATCATCCGCAGCCCGGACGACGTGGACCGGAGACAGGTCCGGATCGACATCACACGCGAGGGGATGGCCGTGCTCGATGAGGACACCGACCGGCGCGAGGCGTGGCTGGCGACCGCGATGGCCGAACGGCTGACACCGACCGAGTGCGAACTGCTCCGGCTGGCCGCGGGCCTCATGGAACGGCTCGCCGATGGCTGAGCGGGCCGCCGCACCATCGACGCGTACCGGCACCGCGCGGGCCGGGAAGAGAGGCGGCTGGATCCGCCGGATGCTTCCGTTCGTGCTCAGGCAGCGAGGCAGCCTGGTCCGCACGTTCGTCGCGGGCCTGGTCTGGGCGGCCGTCAGCACGACCGTCCCGGTGGTCGAGCGCCATGTCGTCGACGACGTGATCCTCGCCTCGCGGTCGCCGCTCGGCCTGTGGCTGCTGGTCCTGTTCGTGCTCGGGGTCGTGGGGTTCGCCGCCGCCCGCACGCGCCGGTTCCACTCGTCGCGGGTCATGCTGGAGGTCTCCTATGGCCTGCGCGGCGCCATCCACCGCGAGCTGCAACGGCTCGACCTGCAGGCGCACGGGCAGCTCGCCACCGGCCAGCTCGTCTCGCGGGCCAACTCCGACATCAGCCTCGTGCTGATGGTGCTGCGCGTCCTGCCGGCGCTGACCAGCAACCTCGTCCTGATGATCGCCTCGCTCGGCGTGATGTTCGTCTTCTCGCCGCTGCTCGCCCTGATCAGCCTGGTCATCCTGCCGATGCTCGTCCTCGGGGCGTACCGCATGCGCACCCGGCTCTACCCGGCCACCTGGGACGTCCAGCAGCGGACCGGCGACGTCGCGCAGGTCGTCGACCAGGCGGTGACCGGGGCCCGCGTGGTCAAGGGCTTCGGGCAGGAACACCGCGAGTTCGAGCGCCTCGCCGACTCTGCCTCCGGCCTGTACGGCTCCAGCATGCGCGCCATCCGGATGCAGGCGCGCTACCAGCCGCTACTCGAGTCGATCCCGTCGTTCGGGCAGGTCGGCGTGCTGGCGCTGGGCGGCTGGCTGGCCCTGCACGACCGGATCACGGTCGGCACCTTCCTCGCGTTCGCCTCCTACCTGGTCCTGCTGGTCAACCCGGCGCGGATGATCGCGCGGATGCTCAGCGCCGCACCCCAGGCCCGCGCCGGAGCCGAGCGCATCTTCGAGCTGCTCGACACCACCCCGGCGGTCACCGACGCCCCCGGTGCGCGCGCATTGCCCCAGCTGCGGGGGGAGATCTCCTTCGAGGGCGTGAGATTCGGCTTCTGGCGGTCCGAACCGGTTCTGGACGGCTTCGACCTGCGGATCGAGCCCGGCGAGGTCGTCGCGCTGGTGGGTGCGTCCGGGTCGGGCAAGTCCACCGCGGCCCTGCTGCTGTCGCGGTTCCACGACCCGCAGGAGGGGGCCGTGCGGATCGACGGCCATGACGTACGCGACGTCACCCTCGCCTCGCTGCGTTCCCAGATCGGGATGGTCTTCGAGGAGAGCTTCCTGTTCTCCGAGTCCCTGCGCGACAACATCGCGTACGGGCGGCCGGACGCCACCGACGCGGAGGTGGAGGCGGCCGCGCGCGCGGTCGAGGCGCACGAGTTCATCACGCGGCTGCCCGACGGCTACGACACCGTGGTCGGCGAGCGCGGGCTGACCCTGTCCGGCGGGCAGCGCCAGCGGGTCGCGCTGGCCCGCGCGCTGCTCGCCGACCCGCGCATCCTCGTGCTCGACGATGCCACGAGCGCGGTCGACGCCAAGGTCGAGGAGAGCATCCACGCGACCCTCCGCCGCGTCCTCCACGAGCACACGACGCTGCTCGTCGCCCACCGGCGCTCCACGCTGCGGCTCGCGGACCGGATCGCGGTGATGGACGCGGGCCGGGTCATCGACGACGGCACGCACGCCGAGCTGATGGCCCGCTGCCCGCTGTACCGGCGGCTGCTGGCGGGGGAGGGCGACGACCTGGAGGCCGACCTCGATCCGGCGCCGCCGGCCGAGGCCCCGGCCGTCCGGCACCCGGGCCTGGGAGGCGCGTTCTCCCACGACGACATGATCGAACGAGTCGCCGCGCTGCCGCCTTTGAACGACGAGCCGAAGGTCGACATCGGCCGTGAGTCCGAGCCCGCCCCGAACTTCACGCTCTGGAGGTTCCTGCGGCCGTACCGCGCGCCGCTGGCGCTGGGCCTGCTGCTCGTCGTGCTGGACGCGCTGACCGGCGTCGCCGGCCCGTACCTGTCCCGCGACGGCATCGACGACGGTGTGCTCACCGGGTCGCAGTCCGCGCTGTTCACGGCCGCCGGGATCTTCCTCGGCGTCGCCGTCGTGGGCCTGGTGATCTCCCGCACCGTCACGCTCGTGGCGGGACGCACCGGCGAGCGGCTCATGTACGCGCTGCGGATCCGGGTCTGGGCACAGTTGCAGCGACTGTCCGTGGACTTTTACGACCGGGAGATGGCCGGGCGCATCATGACCCGGATGACCACGGACGTGAGCGCGTTCTCCTCGCTGTTGCAGGACGGGCTGATCAGCGCGGCCGCGTCGCTGTTCACGTTCGTGGGCGTCGCGGTGGCGATGGCCGTGATGAGTCCCGAGCTGACCGGCGCGACGGCGCTCGTGCTGATCCCGCTGCTGGTCGCCACGGTGGCGTTCCGCCGGCTGTCCGCGGAGCCGTACCGGGAGGCGCGCGAGCGGATCGCGGTCGTCAACGCCAGCCTGCAGGAGAGCATGGCCGGCGTACGGGAGTCACAGGCGTTCACGCAGGAAAGGCGGCGGCACACCGAGTTCAAGCGGATCACCCGCGGCTACGTCGACGCGCGGCTGGCCGCACAGCGGCTCATCTCGCTGTACTTCCCCTTCGTCGACTTCCTGGCCGACGTCGCGGCGGTGCTCGTGCTCGCGCTCGGCTACCACATGGTGCGCGTCCACTCGCTGACGCCCGGTGAGCTGATCGCGTTCCTGCTCTACGTCAACCTGTTCTTCTCCCCGATCCAGCAGTTGTCGGAGGTCTTCGACGACTGGCAGCAGGCACGCGTGTCGATGGCGCGCATCAGCGACCTGATGGCCGAGCCGGTCGCCACCCCCGTCGCGGCCGAGCCGGTCGACCCCGGCCCGCTGAACGGGGCGATCCGGCTGGAGGGCCTGCGGTTCGGCTACCCGGGCATCGGGGAGGAGGCGCTGGCCGGTGTCGACCTGACGATCGAGCCGGGGGAGACGGTCGCGCTGGTGGGAGCGACCGGCGCGGGCAAGTCGAGCCTGGTCAAGCTGCTGGCGCGCTTCTACGACCCGCAGGAGGGACGGGTCCTCATCGACGGGCACGACCTGCGCACCCTCGACCTGGACGCGTACCGGCACCAGCTCGGGTACGTGCCGCAGGAGACCTTCCTGTTCCGCGGCACGGTGCACGACAACATCGCGTACGGGCGGCCCGACGCCTCCGCCGAGGAGGTAGAGGCGGCGGCGCGCGCGGTCGGCGCGCACGACCTGATCATGCGGCTGCCGGGCGGCTATGAGCACGAGATCGCCGAACGCGGTGCCTCGCTGTCGGCCGGGCAGCGGCAGCTCATCTGCCTGGCGCGCGCCGAGCTCGTCGACCCGGCGATCCTGCTGCTCGACGAGGCCACCGCCAACCTCGACCTGGCCACGGAGGCACGCGTCACCCGGGCGATGAACAGCGTCGCCTCGGGCCGTACGACGGTGCTGGTCGCGCACCGCCTCCAGACGGCGCGGCACGCGGACCGGATCGTCGTGATGGCGCAGGGCCGCGTGGTCGAGGACGGCACCCATGAGGAGTTGCTGCGCGACCGGGGCCAGTACGCCTCGCTCTGGCAGGCGGCCTGAGCCGTAGGCTCGGGGCATGAATCCTGCGCCGATGGCGGTCCTGTGCTGCTGCTGAGCCTTCTGGGCGCGATCGCCGCCGCCGTGTGCTTCGGTGTGGCGAGCGTGCTGCAGGCCGTCGCCGCGCGGTCGACGTCCGTGGCCGCGGGCATCGACCCCCGGCTGCTGGTACGCCTGCTCCGGCAGCTGCCGTTCGTGGTCGGCACCGGCCTGGACGTCCTGGGCTTCCTGGCGGAGCTGGCGGCGCTGCGTTCCCTGCCGCTGTTCGTGGTGCAGGCGGCCGTCGCGGCCAACCTCGCGGTGACGGCGGTGGTCGCCGTTCGCGTACTGCACGTACGGCTCAGCGGGCGGGAGTGGACGGCGGTGGGGGCGGTCTGCGCGGGCCTGGCCATGCTCGGGCTCTCCGCCGGCCACGAGAACCCGGCAACGGTCAGCCTGCGCTTCAAGCTCGTGATGCTGGGGTGCGTCGCGGTGATCGGTGTCGCGGGCGTCCTGGCGGGCCGCCTGCGCGGACCGGCTCGTTCCGTCGCGCTCGGCTTGGCCGCGGGCCTCGGCTTCGGCTTTGTCGCCATCGGCTCGCGGGTGG
>DASQPY010000259.1:0-6285 GCA_035643735.1 Actinoallomurus sp.
GACGGCTACGACGACCTCGTCGTGGAGTCCGGCCTCGACGACCCGGCCGACGCCGGTTATAGGATCAGCGTGATTCGCCGGTTCACCGCGCGGCCTCACACGTAAGGTCGGTCCGAGCCCTCGCGCTACCGGCGCGACCGACCTCGGCGTCGGCGACGTGGACCGGGACGGCCATGCCGACCTCGTCGCCGACGTGGGCTCCGAGGCCGCCCTGACCGTCTACCCGGGCACCTCCCGCGGCCTGGACACCCGCGACGCCTACGAGGCCATCCGTGACCACGGGGCCACCGACTCCCTCGCGGTGGGTGATGTCAACGGCGACGGCTACGCCGACGTGGCCTTCGGCGCGGCACAGGACACGGGCGGGCTCGCACCCGGCCTGGTCACGGTGGTGTACGGACGGGCAGGCGGTCTCGCCGGCGGCCGTGAGCAGGTGATTCAGCAGGGGAAGGACGGCGCTCCCGGCGTGGCCGAGGACCGGGACGGTCTCGGCAGGACCGTGGCCCTCGCCGACCTCGACGGCGACAGGCGAGCCGAGCTCGCCGCGTCGGCGCCCTCGGAGAACCACGGGCGCGGTGCGGTGCTGGTGCTGCGCGGGACGACCGCCGGGCTCGGCACCAAGGGCGGGGTCATGATGTGCGGTGCCCCGCACACGAGCCTGGGCTCCGTACTCGGCGGCCGTTGACCTTTCAGAGCGTGTTCGAGACCGGCCGCGGTCGGCGGGGATCGAACGGGCGTTGCGGTCAGCCGATAGTGACAAGGGCGACCGGAACGTTCGGTGCCCGAAATAAATCTCGGCCGCCCTCTTTCGCCCTCCCGATGTCCGGCGTAACATCCCCGTCATCCGCATCATTTCGGGTACCGGATAGTTCGGGGAACCAAGTGAGCTTTGATACCGGCCCGTTCGACAACATGGGCGAAGTTCTCATGGCACTGGGTGGGCGTCTGACGCGACTCCAGACCGAGATCCTGGCGTCGCTGGAGCAGCCGCTCACCATTCGCCAGTACCGGATCCTGTCTCGTGTCGGCGCCGGGCACACCTCGCTGACCGCGCTGTGCAAACTCGCCCACCGCAATCCGTCCACCATGTCGGAGAGCGTGGACAAGCTGGTCACCCAGGGGTTCCTCATCCGCGGGACCTCGGACACGAGCCGCCGCACGATGCACCTCGAACTCACCGTCAAGGGGCGGAACGCGCGCGACGCGGCCGACCGGGCAGTGGAGAAGTTCACCCGGGAGCTGACGGTGGGGATCCCGCCGGAGCTACAGCAACAGATCCTTCCCGTCCTGACGAACATGTATCTGGTCACCCAGGCCGACTTGGACGATCGGTAGAACGCCGACCACTCGGGGGGCCCAAGGGGCGAATGACAACGGTCGATCCACTAGGAGGTGGCGCCGTTCATGTCCGCTCAAAACGACACTTCAACCGAGTCCATCCAGCTGCTCCGCAGAATGGACGACTCCAGATTCACCTCCCGACATCTGCGCATCTATCTGACCGCTCTGTTCGGTCATTTCATGGACGGCTTCGTCATCAACATGACCGGAGTCATCATTCCCGGGCTCATCGTGACGTACCACCTGACCAGCAAGCAGGCGGGGCACTTCAGCTCGTCGCTCTTCGCCGGAATGCTGATCGGCGCGGCGGTCGCCGGCCCCGCGTCCGACCGGCTCGGACGCAGGTTCCTGCTGTTCGCCGCAATCATGGTCTACGCCCTGTTCTCCCTCGCCGCGGTGTTCGCCTGGAGCTATGACTCCGTGCTCGTGCTGCGCATGTGCCAGGGTCTCGGGCTGGGTGCGGAGATCGCGATCGTCCTCCCCTACATCGCGGAGTTCGTGCCGTCGCGGCATCGCGGGCCGCTCGTCACCCTGGCATCGGCCGCCTGGATCCTGGGCCTGCCCGCCTCGGCGGCCGTCGGGCGGCTGCTCCTCCCGCATTCGAGCTGGCGCTCGATGTTCGTCGTCGGGACGGTCTCGGTCCTGGCCGCCTTCGTTGTCATCGTCGGTCTTCCGGAGTCGGTGCGCTACCTGCTGCGGAGCGGGCGCGTCGACGAGGCCCGCCGGATCGTCGGCACCGTCGCCTCCGAAGAGCCGGCCGCGACGGCCCGGCCCGTGAAGGATCCGGCGCCGGCACTCGCCGAGCCGAACCGAACGGCGGGCTCCGTCCGCTTCCTCCTCGGCCGGTCCTACCTGAGGTACACCCTCTCCATCTGGCTCATGGAGCTGTGCGCGGGAGCGTTCCTGTACGGCATGTCGAGCTGGCTTCCGTCCGTCCTCGAACGGCGCGGAGTCGGCCTGCTCCGCAGCTTCAGCTACACCGCGATCATCACCACGGCGGCGGTGGTGGGGGCGATTCTGGCCGGGCAGCTCGTCAACCGGATCGGCCGGCGGTTCGTGATGAGCACCTCGTTCCTGCTCGGCGGGGTGCTGTGCCTGGTCTGGGGCACGACGTCGGCCACCGCGGCGGTGGTGATCCTCGGCTCGATCGTGCAGTTCTTCGGGAGCGGCCTGGCCGGCGCCACGCTGTTCGCCTACGCGAGCGAGCTGTATCCGACCGCGAGCAGGGCGACAGGCCTCGGGTGGGCGGCCGCCTGGCAGAAGGCGGGCGGTCTGGTGATGCCCACCACGGTCGGCTACGTCCTGGCCATGCACACCTCCACCTACATCTTCTTCGTCATGTTCGCCGTGATCTCGCTGCTCGCCGGCGTCTCAGCGCTCACCGCGACGTTCGAGACCCGCGACAAGACCGTCGAGCAGATCACCCGTGAGCTGGCCCTCAGGCGGAGCCGTACGCCCGCCGTGGCGGTCGGCTCCCCTGCGGTCGGCGACGACGTCTGACCCCCATCCCGCTCCGCAGACACCTGGAGGCAGGTAACCGATGACGATCGAGCACGCCGTACGACCAAGCGACCGGACCGCCGGCAACGGTGAGGCCGAGGCCGCACTCCGGCACCGCCGCGTACGGGAGGCGATGGCGGAGCAGGGTCTGGACGCGATACTCGCCTTCGGCCCCGGGTGGCGCCGGGAGAACATCCGCTACTTCACCGACGCTCCGCTCACCGGGAGCGCGGCACTGGTGCTCTTCCCGGCCGACGGCGACCCGGTCGCCTTCTCCACCCACCGGTCCGACCTGGCGGAGATCACCCGGCGCGGCTGGGTCGGTGAGGCGTACCTCCTCGATCCGGCGGCCCCGGCCGCGCTCACCGGGCGGCTACGCGACCTGCGCCCGGGCCGGATCGGCATCGCCCACTACGAGCTGCTTCCGGTGGTGGTCATGGAGGCCGTCCGCGCGGCGCTGCCGGGCGCCGAGATCGTCTCGGCGACCTCGCTCATGGACGGCGTACGCCTGGTCAAGAGCGACTGGGAACTGGCCCGGATGCGCCGCAGCGCCGAGGTGTGCGCGGCCGGCTGGCAGGCGTTCGTCGACGTCCTCGAACCCGGCCTGCCCGAATACCGGATCGTCGCCGAGGTCGAGGCGCGCATCAAGGCGATGGGGGCGGAGGACAACTTCATGCTCATCGCCTCCGGCAAGGAGGAGGTACGCGGCATGACGGCGCCGTCGCCGCGCGTACTGGAGGCGGGCGACATGGTCCGCACCGAGCTGACCCCGCAGCTCGACGGCTACTGGCTGCAGATCTGCCGATCCGCGGTGGTCGGCAAGGCGAGTCCGGCGCAGCACGAGTCGTTCGCGCTGTTCAACGAGGCGGTGGAGGCCGGCATGGCGGCCGTACGGCCGGGCGTGACCGCGCACGACGTCGCCAAGGCACAGAACGACGTCTTCCGCCGCCGCGGCTTCGGGGAGTACTGCACGAGCCGGTACACCCGGGTCCGCGGCCACGGACACGGCCTGCACCTCGACGAGACGCCGATCATCGAGGGCAACGAGACCGTGCTCCCGCAGAACGCGGTGTTCATCATCCACCCCAACACCTACACGCCGATCGCGGGCTACCACGTCCTGGGCGACCCGGTACGCGTGACCGCGGACGGCTGTGAAGTGCTCATCTCCACCGAACGCAAGCTCTTCGAGACGGGAGGCGCCGTATGAAGCGCGGCCTGGTGATCCTCGACCCCGACGAGGTCCCCGAGAGTGAATGGGACGAACGACTCGCCGCCGTACGCGCGGACCTGGCGGCGGAGGGTGTCGACGTCGCCCTCGTGTACGGGGACACGTACAGCTCCGACGACATCGCCTACCTCACCAACCTGTGCATCTACTGGAACGAGGGCATGATGGCCATCCGGCCGCAGGGCCCTCCGGTGCTGCTCACCAAGCTCTCCCCGCGCGTGTTCCCGTGGATGCGGCTGACCTCCAAGGCCGAGGACATCCGCAGCGGCCGGAAGTTCGGCGCGCTGGTGAGCGGGCTGCTCGAAGAGAGCGGGCCGGGCATCGTCGGCCTCGTCGGCGCCGCACGGTGGCCCGCGTCCGTGGTCGAGGAGGTCACCGCGGCACTGCCCGGCTGGACGGTACGCCCGCTCGGCCCGGTGATCCGCGATCGCCGTGCGGTGCCGTCGAGCGCCGAAGAGGCGCTGCTGCGCACGGCGTCCTCGGCGCTGGACGTCGCGGCCGGCGACGTGGCGCGGGCCGGGATCTCACCGGTCGAGCGCGTGTCGACGCTCGAACGACTGCTGCGCGGCGCCGGTTTCCTCGACGTACGCGTCGCCACCGCGGCAGCCTCCGACGGTACGGAGTCCGTGCAGGTCACCGGGCAGTACCGCACCGTGTGGGCACACGCGGCCCGGGTCGTGGACGGCCCGTCACGGCCGGCGGTGACCGCCGTGCTCGACGCCGCGATCGGCGCGGTCACCGCTGGCGCGTCGGTGTCCGGCCTGGCCGCCGCGGCCGGTCCGGCGATCAAGGGCCTGCCCGCGGACGCGCACGTGGACGTGCGCTGGATCGACCAGGCTGACCTCGCCACGTTCGGCGAGTACGCGCGGGGCGACGCCGGGCTGAAGGAGGGCGCGATCGGCGCCGTCGTCGTCGAGGTCGTCTTCGCCGACGGCGGGTTCCTGACCGCGGCCGAGACCGTACAGGTCACCGGAAGCGGCGCCGAACGGCTCACCGCCACGGCCTCCGAGGCGGTGGCGTCGTGAGAATCCTGTCCAACCACGACATCGAGCAGGTCCTGACGGCCGAAGAGGCCATGACCGCGCTGGAGGCGGCCTACACCGAGCTGTCCCAGGGCATGGGCGCGAACCGGCCGCGCAACCACACCTACTTCCCGGTCGAGGACTCCCGGCACCCCGGCTTCCGGTACCGGTTCAAGTCCCAGGAGGGCGGCAACGTCTCCAGCGGCGTGTGGGCGCTGCGCATCACCTCCGACATCGCCGGTGTGGAGACGACGCCGAGCGGCGTACAGCGGCGCCGCCTGATCCCGGCCGCGCGCGGCGGGAGGTTCGTCGGTCTCGTGACGCTCTACAGCCTCACCACGGTCGAGCCGCTCGCGATGCTGCACGACAGTGTGATCCAGAAAATGCGCGTCGGCGCGACGTCCGCGCTGGGGATCCGGGAGATGGCCAACCCGGACGTCACCGTCGCCGGGATGTTCGGCTCGGGCTGGCAGGCGGGCGCGCACCTGGAGTGCCTGCTGCTGGTCCGGCCGGGCATCGAAGAGGTACGGGTCTACAGCCCGACCAGGGAGCATCGCGAGAACTTCGCCCGTACGTGGACCGAACGCACCGGCCGCAAGATCGTCGCGGTCGACCACCCACGCGACGCGGTGACCGGCTGCCAGGTCGTCACCTGCGCCACGGCCGCGATGGACCCCTGCTTCGACGGGGACTGGATCGAGCCGGGCACCCACGTCACCGCCATCACCAACCCGGACGGCACGGCCACCCGCCGGGAGCTGGACGACCGTACGTTCGACCGCGCGGACCGGATCGTCGTGCTCTCCCGCGAGCAGGTCCACCACGACAAGCAGTTCGACATCCTCGGGCCGGTCGAGCGGGGCCGGCTGGCCTGGGAGGACATCCACGAACTCGGAGACGTGCTCCTCGGCCGTGCGCCGGGCCGCGACGGACCGGACGACATCACGATCTTCGCCAACAACACCGGGATGGGCGTGCAGTTCGCCGCGGTCTGCGCGCGGGTGCTGGCGCTGGCCGAGGAGCGCGACCTGGGCCACATCGTGCCGACCGACCTGTGCCTGGAGGAGACCAGCCCGTGACGGCAAGCCACAGTGTCGGCGGCACGGTCATCGCCTTCGGCGACGACGTGAACACCGACGTGATCATCCCTGGCAGATACCTCATCAGCATCGACCCTGCCGAACTGGCCGA
>DASQPY010000260.1:0-6596 GCA_035643735.1 Actinoallomurus sp.
AATTTCGGGGCGCTGCCGATGGCGAACGGGCTGTCGCGGCTGGAAACGCGGTTCCTGGGGGAGCCGGAGAGGACCTGACCTCACGGGACCCGGCCGACATCTGGGGACCGGCGATGTTCCACCGACGGCTCGGTGAGGACCGCCCCCAGGGCCGGGCCAAGGTTCGCGCGTTCACCCCGGCCGTGGACGAACAGGGCTGGGACTCCGGGCGCAGCGTGGTGCAGGTGGTCACCGACGACATGCCCTTCCTGGTCGACTCGGTGACGATGGAGCTCAACCGGCATGAGCTGTCCACCCATCTGATCGTCCATCCGCAACTCAAGGTCTGCCGCGACGTGACCGGCCGCCTCCAGGGCATCGGCGACGGCGACGGACTGGTGCTCGAAGAGTCGTGGATTCACATCGAGATCGACCGGCAGACCGACCGCACGGTGCTCCAGGAGCTGGAAAAGGACCTTCAGCGCGTCCTCAACGACGTGCGCGCGGCGGTCGAGGACGAGCCCAAGATGCGGTCCCTCGCCCGGGGGATCGCCAGCGAACTGGAAGAACACCGGCCGCCGCTGCCGGGGACGGAGACCAGCGACGGCGTGGAGCTGCTCGACTGGCTGGCCGATGACCACTTCACCTTCCTCGGCTACCGGGAGTACGGCCTGGAGACCGGCGAGGACGGCGAGCGGCTCCGTGCCGTACCCGGCACCGGCCTGGGCATCCTGCGCTCCGACCAGTCGGAGTCGACCAGCTTCGCCTCCCTGCCCCTGGAGGTGCGTGCCAAGGCGCACGAGCCCCGGCTGCTCGTACTGACCAAGGCCAACTCCCGCGCGACCGTGCACCGCCCCGCGTACCTCGACTACGTCGGCGTGAAGAAATTCGGCGACGACGGCGAGGTCGTCGGCGAACGCCGCTTCCTCGGCCTGTTCACGCACACCGCGTACAGCGAGAGCATCGAGCACATCCCGGTGCTGAACCACAAGCTCCAGGCGATCCTGGAGCGCGCCGGCCTGGCCGCCGACAGCTACGACGGCAAGGACCTCGTCGAGATCCTGGAGACCTACCCCCGCGACGACCTGTTCCAGATCTCGGTCGACGAGCTGTTCCCGATCGCGATGAGCGTGCTGCGCCTGCGCGAGCGCAAGCAGCTGCGGCTGTTCGTCCGCAAGGACGACTACGGCCGCTACATGTCGTGCCTGGTCTTCCTGCCACGCGACCGCTACACCACCCAGATCCGGCTGCGCATCCAGGAGATCCTGCGCCGCGCGTTCAACGGCACGAGCGTCGACTACAGCGCCATGGTCGGCGACTCCGCGCTCGCGCGGCTGCACGTGGTCGTCCGCGGCGAGCGCGGCTGTCCTCTGCCCGAGGACATCGACCTGGGCGAGCTGGAGGTTCGGCTCGTCGGCGCGACCCGGTCCTGGGCCGACGACCTGGTCGAGGCCATCGTCGGGCAGTACGGCGAGGAGAAGGGCAGCGTCCTGACCCGCCGTTACGCCAACGCCTTCCCCGAGGGCTACAAGGCCGACTTCCCCGCGCGCACCGCCTGCGCGGACCTCAAGCGCCTGGAGTCGCTGACCGAGCCGGGCCAGATCTCGATCGACCTGTACGAGCCGTACGGCGCCGAGCCCGGCGAACGCCGCCTCAAGGTCTACCGGCTCGGACCGCCGATCTCCCTGTCGCACGTCCTGCCGCTGCTGCACAACATGGGCGTCGAGGTCGTCGACGAGCGGCCGTACGGTGTCGCGCCCGAGAACGGCCGGCGTTCGTGGATCTATGACCTGGGCCTTCGGCACGAGCCCTCGCCCGACGTGGATGAGGGCGTCATCAAGGAGCTGTTCCAGGACGCCTTCACCGCGCTGTGGCGTGACGACGTGGAGAGCGATCCGTTCAACAGCCTCGTGCTGCGCGCCGGTCTGGCCTGGCGGCCGGTCATGGTGCTCCGCGCGTACGCCCGCTACCTCCGTCAGACCGGCACGACGTTCAGCGAGCGGTACATCGAGCAGGTGCTGATCGGCAACCCGCGCATCGCGCGGCTGCTCGTACGGCTCTTCGAGTCGAGGTTCGACCCGCGGCTCAACTCCCGCGAGGGCCGTGCCGCGGAGGCGCACGAGGAGCTGGGCTCGGCGATCACCGAGGAGATCGAGGGCGCACTCGACTCGGTGACCAGCCTGGACGAGGACCGCATCCTCCGCAGCTTCCTGTCGATGATCCGTGCCACCCTGCGGACGAATTACTACCAGCGGACCGCGAGCGGCGCGCCCAAGCCGTACCTCGCGCTGAAGTTCGACCCCGAGGCGATCCCGGACCTGCCGCTGCCGAAGCCCAGGTTCGAGATCTTCGTGTACTCCCCGCGCCTGGAGGGCGTGCACCTGAGGTTCGGCTCGGTGGCGCGCGGCGGCCTGCGCTGGTCGGACCGCCGGGAAGACTTCCGCACCGAGATCCTCGGCCTGGTCAAGGCGCAGGCGGTGAAGAACACCGTGATCGTGCCGGCCGGCGCCAAGGGCGGGTTCGTGTGCAAGCGGCTGCCCGATCCGGGCGACCGCGAGGCGTTCCTGGCCGAGGGCGTCGCCTCGTACAAGCAGTTCATCAGCGGCCTGCTCGACATCACCGACAACCTCGTCGGCGGCGAGGTCGTGCCCGCCCCCGACGTCGTACGCCACGACGGAGACGACACCTACCTGGTCGTCGCCGCCGACAAGGGCACCGCGACGTTCTCCGACATCGCCAACGAGGTCGCGGGCTCGTACGGATTCTGGCTCGGCGACGCCTTCGCCTCGGGCGGGTCGGTCGGCTATGACCACAAGGGCATGGGCATCACCGCGCGCGGCGCCTGGGAGTCGGTGAAGTACCACTTCCGCACGCTCGGCGTGGACGTACAGAACGACGACTTCAGCGTCATCGGCGTCGGCGACATGTCCGGGGACGTCTTCGGCAACGGCATGCTGCTGTCCGAGCACATCCGGCTCATCGCGGCCTTCGACCACCGGCACATCTTCCTCGACCCGGTGCCGGACCCGGCCACCTCCTTCCGCGAGCGTGAGCGGCTGTTCGCGCTGCCGCGCAGCTCCTGGGCCGACTACGACACCGCGCTGATCTCCAAGGGCGGCGGGGTCCACCCGCGTACGGCCAAGAAGATCCCGCTGACACCGCAGGTACGCGCGGCGCTCGGCATCGCCGCGGGCGTGAACGCGATGACCCCGCACGAGCTCATCCACGCCATCCTGTGCGCGCCCGTCGACCTGATGTGGAACGGCGGCATCGGCACCTACGTCAAGGCGTCGGCGGAGACCCACGCCGACGTCGGAGACAAGGCCAACGACATACTGCGCGCCGACGCGACCGAGCTGCGCTGCAAGGTCGTCGGCGAGGGCGGCAACCTGGGGCTCACGCAGCGGGCGCGGATCGAGTTCGCCCTCGGCGGCGGGCTCGTCAACACCGACTTCATCGACAACTCCGCGGGCGTGGACACCTCCGACCACGAGGTGAACATCAAGATCCTGCTCGACCAGCTCGTACGCGATGGCGAGCTGACCGGCAGGCAGCGCGACACGATCTTCCTGGAGATGACCGACGAGGTCGCCGATCTGGTTCTGCGCGACAACATCGCGCAGAACGTCGCACTCGCCGCCTCGCGCGCCCAGGCGTCCTCCATGCTGCACGTTCACGGCCGCTACCTGCGCAAGCTGGAGCGGGGCGGCAAGCTGAAGCGGCGGCTGGAGTTCCTGCCCGACGACAAGGTGCTCGCCGAACGGCGGCAGTCCGGGCCCGGCCTCACCGGCCCGGAGTTCGCCACCATGCTCGCGTACACGAAGCTCACGCTCGAGGACGAGATCCGGGGCTCGGACCTGCCCGACGACCCCGACCTGGCCAGCCGGCTGGTCGAGTACTTCCCGACGCCTCTGCGGGAGCGGTTCCGCGCCTCCATGGACCGGCATCCGCTGCGCCGGGAGATCATCGCGACGTCGGTCGTCAACAGCATGGTCAACGACAGCGGCATCACCTTCGCGTTCCGCATGGGTGAGGAGACCGGGGCCTCGGCCTCGGACATCACCCGCGCCTACCTGGTGGCGCGCGAGGTGTTCCACATGGAGGGCTTCTGGCGTTCGGTGGACGAGCTGGACTACCAGATCGACACCGCGACGCAGATCAAGATGCGGCTGGAGGCCCGCAAGCTCACCGAGCGCGGCGCCCGTTGGCTGCTGCACAACCGCCGGATGCCGTTCGACATCCGCGACACGGTGGACTTCTTCGCCACCGGGGCGGCCGCCCTCGCGGCGCTCCTGCCCAAGCTTCTGGTCGGCCGCGACCTGGAGGGCTTCGAGGAGAGGCGGGACCGGTTCACCGAGAGCGGTGTCCCCGACCAGCTCGCCGAGCATGTGGCGATGATGGTCCCGGCGTTCTCGACGTTCGACCTGGTGGAGATCGCCCGCAGCGCGGACCGGCCGGTCGAGGAGGCCGCCGAGGTCTACTTCGACCTCGCCGAGCGCCTGCAGCTGTCACGCCTGCGTGAGCGGATCATCCAGCTACCGCGCGACGACCGGTGGAACTCCATGGCCAGGTCCGCGCTCCGCGACGACCTGTACGCCGCGCACGCGGCCCTGGCGCGTGACGTGCTCATCACCAGCGAGCCGGGTGTCGGGCCGGAGCAGCGCCTGGCGACCTGGGCGGAGAAGAACAGCGCCGCCGTCGGCCGTGCGGCCCAGACCCTGGGCGAGATCTGGGAGACCGAGAGTCTCACGATCGCGACCCTTTCGGTCGCGCTGCGCTCGATCCGTACGCTCGTGACGGCCTCCACGCTGCCTGGCTGACGGCGCCGCGGGTACCGGGGCCGCCCTACGACGGCCCCGGTACGACGACCGGGGCCCCGTCGGTGCCATCGGGCCACAGCCACAGACATCCCTGCCGGGTGCCGTCCCGCAGGTGGTGCAGCAGTGCCTCGCGACGGGGGCGGAACGACAGCCGGGACAGGCGCCGGCGGGCCTCGTCCAGGGGCACCCAGGCGGCCTCCAGGACGAGGCCGTCCGGATCGGCGGGCACCAGGCCCTGCCCGGGGGCGTCGACCTCGAAGGTGAACACCGTCCAGGCCCCGGCCCAGTCCGGGTCGTGGGGCGAGGAGTCCGCTACGAGCGGCTTGGGGGAGCGTCACCGCGGTGTCCTTTCCGGATTACCGATTCGAACAGTAGTCGATCAGTTACTGTGCGAATCTGTCGGCATGCGTCGACATCTGGCCGCACTGACGGCCGTCATCCTCCCAGTGTCCGCGTGCGGCGGCTCCCTCGGATCCGCGCATCCGGCCCTCACGAAGAGCCAGGCCGAGCAGGTCCTGGCCAACTACCAGTCGATCAACAACCGGGCCAACGGCGACCTTGACGCCAACCTCCTGGCCACGGTGGAAACCGGCGCGCAGCTCGAGATGGACCGGGCCGGCTACCGCCTGCGCCAGGCGAAAAAGGACAAGTACACCCCGTTCACCTACACCAGACCGGCGTACTACATCCCGCGCCAGGACGGTTTCCCCAAGTGGTTCGCGGTCGACGCCACGTCGGGGGACACCCGCCACGCCCTGCTGTTCGTGCAGGACCACGCGGGCGGCCCTTGGCTGCTCGCCGCCGACCCGTTCCCCTCGGCACCGCTGTCGGGCGTCGCCCTCGACAAGGACGGCTACGCCACGGCCGTCAACCCCGCCGACACCGGCGCCGCCGTGGAGCCGCGCAAGGTGGCGAGCGCGCACGCCGCCACGCTGTCCAGCGGTGCGACCGGCATGGCGCCGGGCCCGTTCACCTCCGAGTCGCGTGACGCGCTGGCCAAGGTCGAGAGCGAGTTGCGCAAGCGCGGCGTGACCCTCACCTCCGCCTTCGCCCCGGACCAGCAGCGGTCATTCGCCCTGCGCACGAACGGCGGCGGCGCACTGGTGTGGTACGTCGTGCGGCAGAGCGAGCGTTACGACATGGTCGACCCGGGCACGGTCAGTGCCGACGGCGACCTCGCCGGCCTCGTGACCGGCCGGGTGGGCCACCACCTCAGCTCGGTCGCGCTCATCCAGTACCTCGCCGTGGTGCCCGACCACGGGGACACCCAGGTGATCGGCACCTATCGCAAAGCGGTCCAGGCCACGACGTCCTAGGGCGTGTCTGTCAGACACGTCCTAGGCATGGCCGGCCGCCGGTTGACCTTTCGGATCCGCGGGGCGGTCCTCATCCGGCTCGGGCGGGGTGAGGAGCGCCCCCGGCAACCCGGTCAGTGCGCCGGGACGGCCGCCTTGATGGTGCCGCCGTCGGCGCCGATGATCGTGGCCTTGTCGGCCTCGTCGTCGCCCTTCTTGGGCTGGGGTGGCACCAGCGTGGCGAACTGCAGTGTCTGGGTCACGTCGAGCTCGCTGTGCACCAGATCGGCCGAGATGAACGGTGCCGCGTCCTTGGGGATCGGCACGTGTCCCGGCTTCTTCTTGTTCTTGATCGAGACCGCGTCGCGGCTCAGCGCGTACAGGACGATGCCGCCGCCGTCGGTGGTCGCCAGCGGAAAGATCGGAAAAGCCGTCGTGGCGTACACCGTGTTGATGTGCAGGCCCGAGCCCTTCTTCGGCTTCGTCGCCTTCTGGTCCGAGG
>DASQPY010000261.1:0-2865 GCA_035643735.1 Actinoallomurus sp.
GGACGCGACCTGGCCGGGAGCCTAACAACCGTCAGGTCCGGTCGCCCAGGAAATTTCCGCACCTCACGGGGCGTACCGTCCGGCCGGACGCGGCGGTGCGGATGCGCTCGGCCATGCCGTCGCCGTACGACACCGGGATCACGCCGTGGGCGGAGAGCCATTCGTGGTTTGGCCTCGCTCGCCAGACCGATGACCGTGGCTCCGGCAGGACCGCCTGCGGCATTCGTCTCCCCTTCGACCCTCTCTGGCTGTGCACAACGGTGGAGAGTTCGGCGAGCTTCCAGATTCAGGGGCAAAGTCACCCGTGGGTGTCTATCCAGGTGTCAACCGACGGGAACCGTGCGACCTGGACTTACCGGCATAACCTGATGAAGATCGGACGACTTTCACGAGCGTTGTACGGCCCCGGAACCGAACGGCTCATCAGGTGTGTGCCGACGGGGCTGGCCGTGAAAAGGACCGAGGGGGGTCTCAATGAGAATCCGGACACGGATGGCAGGGGCCATAGCAGGCACCGCCTTCGCTGGTCTCGCCGCACTCGCGGTGGGCGCGGCCGCTCCGGCGGGCGCGCAGCAGCTCCGTCCCGCCGCGCAGACCGTCAGCGCCGCAGCCGCACCCGCGCCCGCACAGGCCACGATCGCCCAGCACTGCTGGGACGGTGACTGTGGCTGGGGTTGGGATGACGACTGGGGCGGCGGCTGGGACGACTGGTACGGCGGCTGGGGCTGGTGACCCGCGCCTAGAGATGTTCGCCAAGGCTCGCTGATCCGGGCCGTACGCCTGGATGTGGAGCGGCTTCTGTAGTCGCCACCGTCGGTGATTCTCACCGCGGGGATCTGTGGGCGGCTCGCTCCATCCGGCGGGCTTGTGCCGGGTCGGGGCCGCTGATCGCAACGGCCCTGACCTGGCTTCGTCCTCCGTGGCCGGCACGGGTTCCCGGCGATGCCCCGCGGGCGGAGTCGTTGGACAGGATCCGCAGTCCTGTGTCACCATTCTGGACATGATCGTGAGAAAGGACGACGTCACCTTCATCTGGTGAGCGTTCGTGCGCAGCGGGAAGCTGCCGAAATCCGCGAAGAATGGCTGGGCTGGGCGTTGTCCACGCTGCCCGCCGACCGTCCGGCCGCAGAGGCCGCCATTTCCGGGCTGTACAGCCTGATCGGGCTGGATCCACCGCGTTTCCACTGGGTCTCCTCACCGGTCACCGCCCTGACAACCGTCCCTCCAGGTGTACGTCCACGGCCTTCGGAGACCATCGAGCAGATAGCCGAATGGCCACTGCCACGACGCCTCTCCCAGCTGATGACCGGGCTGCTGCTGGAACTCGACGCCCGATTCACATTCGCCTATTCGCCATTGGGCCGGATGGCCCAGCGGGAGATTCGTGGTCCGCTTCGGCTGTCGGTCGCCAATTCACTGCTCACTCCGCTCCGATCGGCCCACGACGCGCCACAGCTCAGCAGATTCGCCTGGTACGACGTGCAGTGCGTCTCCAGGGTCGCCCACCATGACGCCCTCCGCCGAATGACCGGTGTGGCCTTCACCTCCGAGCAGACCCGGCAGTTCGAGCTGTGGGCGACGCTGGCGCGTACGTGCGGGTGGTGGTGGCCCCGCGAACACGTGTGCGTCGTCTCCGAGCGGCCCGTCGCGGTGCACACCGAGGCGCTGAACGAAGACGGCGTCGTGCGCCTGCACCACGCGGACGGCCCCGCGCTGTCTTACGCCGACGGGTGGGACGTGCACGCCTGGCACGGGACACAGGTGCCCTCATGGGTGATCACTGATCCCAGCGCCCGGCGGATCGAGAGCGAGGCCAATGTCGAGGTCCGGCGATGCGCGATCGAGCGGATCGGCTGGGCCTCCTACATCGACCAGGCCGGGCTCCGGCTGGTCGCCTCCGCGCCGGATCCTGGCAATCCCGGCTCGGAGCTGCGCCTCTACGACGTGCGCAAGGAGACCAGGGTGCTCCTCGCAGTCAACGGTTCCCTCGAACGTGACGGGCGCCGCCGCCGGTACGGCCTGACCGTACCGGGCTTCCTCGATGACCCGATCGCCGCCGCCGGCTGGACCTATGGGCTGTCCGCCGAGCAGTACTCCCTTCTTCTCCGCCGAACCTGAGGTGACCTCCATGACCGTGACTCTTGGCTCCCTTTCCCAGCAGACCGGCCTCACCGTGCTCGACCATCTCGAACGGTCGGTGAGCATCCCCGTCGTCGACGGCCTCCAGGCCCAGGGCGACCTCATCGTCATTTCCTATTCCGTCATCGCGTCGTCAATGCGGCTCTGGCCGAAGACCGACTGGAGGGAGGTTCCCCCGGAGGGAGTCGAACTGCTCCGTGGCGCGGCCGGGGGCAACCCGCACACGCTGGTCGCCGAGCCCGGAACCTGCCGGTGGACGGTCACGATGACGGACTCCGACGGCCTGGCGATCGGCGTCTTCGAAGCCTCGGCCGTCGTGTACCTCCTCCATCCGGAACATGGAGCCACCGGTTGCACGCCGGGCACGTACGTCGTCCGCCGCCAGCGCGAGCGGGAAGGACTCCGCGCGCGCCTCGTCGCGGACTGATCGCGGCTCTCCCCGCACGGGCCGGTCGCGGCGGGGCGCATGACGCCGCCGCGACCGGCCCGGTGTGGGCTTAGCGGGAGGTTCCGGGCATCGGCCGGTTCCAGTGGCCCGCGGCGGCGGCGTTCGCCTTCAGCGTGGCGTTCAAGCGCGCCCGCGGAGTCAGCCCCTCGGCCTGGCGGCGCCAGGCGCACTGACCCCGTTCTCCGCGCTTCGGCCCCGAGAAAGTGACGCGTTCACGCTCCTCGCCGGCCGGCCGGTAGCCGGCGGATGGCGGGGACGGCGAAGGCGGCCATGATGAG
>DASQPY010000262.1:0-4676 GCA_035643735.1 Actinoallomurus sp.
TTGGCCGGAAGCGGATCCGCGACGTACCAGGAACGCGGCGTCTTGTACGGCGCCAGCGACGCCCGAAGATGCTCCCGCAGCTCCGCCGCCGACGGCGCAGGATCGGCCAGGGTGATCACGGCTGCCACCTGCTCACCCCACTCCGGGTCCGGCACCCCCACCACGGCCGCCGCCAGGACCCCCGGATGACCGGTCAGGACCGCCTCGATCTCCCGCGGATAGATGTTCTCCCCACCCCTGATGATCATGTCCTTGAGGCGGCCGGTGACCCGCAGGTAGCCGCGTTCGTCCAGCACCCCCACATCACCGGTGTGCAGCCACCCGTCCGGGTCGACCGCGAGCGCCGTCGCCTCGGGCATGCCGTGGTACTCCGACATCAGCTGGTAGCCACGGGCGCAGATCTCCCCCTCCCGGCCCACCGGCACCATCGCACCCGACGGATCGACGAGCTTCACCTCGGCCTGCCACAACGGCCGCCCGCTCGTCTCCCGCCGGTCCTTCGCCGAATCCGACGGACCGGTCTGCGTCAGCACCGGGCTGAGCTCCGTCTGCCCGTACACCGTGGAAAAACGCGCGCCGAAACGCCGCTCGGCCACCTCCACGAGCGCCGCCGGCACCGTGTCGCCCCCGGACATGAGGATCTCGCAGGCACTCAGGTCGTACGCGTCGAACTCCGGATTCGCCAGCAGCGCCGTGTACATCGCCGGGACCCCGGCGAACAGACCGGCCCGCCAGTCGTGCAACGCCGCCATGACCAGATCGGGATGGAACAACTGGGCCAGCACCAGCGTGCCCCGCGCCGACGCCGTACCCAGCACCGACAGACCACAGCCACCGGTGTGGAACAGCGGCAGCGCCGTCACCCACACCCCACCGTCGGGAAAACCCGCCCGCGCCGCGACGAACGCCGCGTTCGTCACCAGACCAGCGTGGTGCAGCAGCGCACCCTTCGGAAACCCGGTCGTGCCCGAGGTGTACTGGATCTGCGCCGGATCCTCGGCCGCGACCCGCGGCAGCTGCCGCGGCGCGGTGCCGCTGATGTGCTCGGCCCACCGGGTGAAGCTGACCGCCTCACGCAATGCCGGCAGCCCGGCGCGAACCCGCTCGACCATCGCGGCCATGTCCGTACCGCGAAAGGAGTCGACGTAGAACACCCCCACCGACCCGGACTGGCGCAGGAGATACTCCAGCTCCGCCTCACGCAACGCCGGGTTCGCCGTGACCAGCACCAGCCCGGCCAGCGACGCGCCGTACTGCAACACGACCCACTCAGGCACGTTCGGCGCCCACACCGCCACGTGCTCACCGGGGGAGAACCTGCTGCCCAGCCACGCCGCCGCATGCTCGGCGTCCGCGAGCAGCCCGGCGTACGTCCACGCCCGATCGGTACGCTCCGCGCCCGTCAGCGCGTCACCGGGCGGCGCCGCCTCGATGAGCGCCGTACGCGACGGCGCGGCCTCCGCCGCACGGCGCAGCACATCACCGGCGGTCAGCTCCAGCACCGGACGAGAGGTGTCCGCGGGCCAGTACGACTCGGTGATCATCGCGCCCTTCGGATCGCCGGTCTCGCTCACGGGCTTCCTTCCGGTGCGGGGGGAGAGCCCAGGAAGGGCAGGCCAGGATTACACCGGCCACGCCATCACCAGGGCCCGGCAGCAGAAAGATCATCTCACGCCGCGGCCCACCCGGCCCGAACCGAGATCAGGGCACGCGGGCCGGTACCCGGCCGATTACGGCCACCGACTCGACGAAGAAATAGATGGCGCGGAAGAAACGCACCACCTCACCATCCTCCAGGCGAAGCCTGCGATACATCACGATCCGCCCGGGATCCTCACCGCCCAGCAACGCACTCCACGTCGCCAGATCGGCGGCCAGCACGTACGTCGCGTCGAGCGGATCATCCGGGCCGACGATGTCCGCCTCGGCGCACACGCCGTCCTTCCAGCCGAGCCGCAGATAGTGCGGACCACGCCCGGCCAGATCACGTACGCCCAGCGCCCAAGAGGAGGAATAGGACTCGCGCGCCCGCGCGATCCAGTCCCAGTAGGAATCCAGCTTCCCCGCCCGCGCGTCCACCCCGGGACCGCGGTCGACGGCCACGCGCACGTCCTCGGCCCACTCCGGGCCGAACAACTCCGGAATCGCCGCCACGCTCAGCCTCCCGCCAGCTCGGGCTGAATACGGGAGATCATCTGTTCGAGATCCGGAGACAAACCGATACCGACGTCGGAGAGCTTCATGGTGAGCTGCCGGATCATCAGCCGGCGTACCTCCTCCTGCGACCAGCCCAGCGCCTCCAGCATCAGGCGCCTGCTCGTCGCCCCGTTGATCGCCAGGATCGTCCGGAGCGTCTCGTGGATCTCCTGCAGCATCCGCGGGTCCTCTTGGACCGCCTCACGCAGGAACCGCATGCCGAACTGCACATGCCGCGCCTCATCCCGGCACGTCGCGGTGAACCCGGCGTAGTAACCGGGCAGGAAGCCGCGGTTCCGGCAGTAGCTCAACGTGATCTTCATGACCGACAGGGCCAGCACACCCTCGATCCACAGGAAGTACGTCGTGCCATAACGGACCCGCGCGGCCAGATCGTCCGGATCCGCGCGCAACTCGTCCGCCTGATAGGCGAGCAGCCCGAACGGCCCGACGAACGTCTCCGAGACATGCTCGAAAGAGGCGTCCAGCACCTCCTGCACCGAATCGCCCGGCAGCCCGACGACCTCACGGTAGAACCGGTCGAAGAACACCGTGTGCCGCGCCTCGTCCTCGATCTGGCTCGACATGTAGATCCGCGACTCTTCGCTGCCGCCGAGCATGAACACCGGCAGCTCGACCTCCACCTGACGCTCCCCATGGTGGAAGCCGGAGGAGATCGCCACGAACGCGTCGCGTTCGTCCTGCGTCATCGACTCGGTCCAGTCGCGCACGTCACGCGTGAAGTCGATGTCATAGACGTCCCAGCGCTGACGCAGGTAACGCCGGTACAGGTCGAGATAGCCCGGCAGCCGCTTGAGGTCCTTGTGCACGTAGTCGATGACGTCGTCGATGTCGACGTCGTTGATCTGCGCCAGCGACGACCCCTCGACCGCCGCGACCTTCTCCCGGGACATCTCCGGCATCGGCCCCACATCCCTTCCGTGACCCGGCTGCCGCACCAACCCGAAACATGCGGCATTTCGGGTAACCCGTCGAGACTAGTTCACGGCTGCCGCGCCGACGAGTACATCGACACGGTCAGATCGGCGAAGGCGATGGCCGCGCCGCTCCGGTTGCCGTACGCCCGGAAGCCGTTCCCCTTGCGCAGCGCCACCTCGAACACCGGATTCGTCTCATACGTCTCGCCCAGCAGCGACACCGATCGCCCCGCACCCGCCAGATCCAGCGCCGCACGCGTCAACCTGAACCCCTCACGGTCGGCCGCCGCCGAGTCGAAGATGTCCTGCACCGGGGAGACCGCCGCACGATCCGCCGGCCTCAGAGGAGGACTCCCGGAAGGCATCTCATACGACCAGGTCGCCGGATGATAGACGGCACCGTCGGTGAGATAGGTCCAGCGCACCCCGCTGATCGACCAGTACCCGTCACGGACGCCTGTGGTCGCCCCACGCAGGTCGATCACCGACACACCGTGCCGCCCCAGCACCTTCAGAGAATCCCCGGTCGTCTCGAGCGCCGTGTCCGGATCAATACCGAACACCCGCTCGTGCCCCGTGTCCGCGGCCAGCCGCACCGCACGCCCCAGCCGGCCGTTCGCGGAGAAATGCGTGTCCAGCAGCCCCGCGCCGAACAGCCCGAACCCACCCGCCGGCAGATCGCCCAGCATCGTGTCATCGTCGAAGTAACCCTCATGGGTGCCATCCCGCAGCGCCTGATAGCTGGCCCCGCCCGTGACCATGTCACGACCCGCCTGGATCTGCGCACCGGCGCTCGTGCCCGCGACGACCGCGCCCTGCTCGAACCTGGCACGGATCGCCGCCAGCACCCGGCTGTCGGTGTGCGCCGCACCGTGCAGCAACGTCGTCACGAGCCGGTACTGGTCACCGCCACCGAACACGAACCCCGTCATCGACGCGACCTGCCGGACCACCGTGGCACTGTCGGCCGCCGCGACATGGTCCAGATCCACCGGGACCCACTGCACGGTGTCCGCGCCGTACCTCTTGAGAGTGTCGACGTAGAAGCGGCCGTTGGTGACGCTGTTCGCCGCCAGGGGCTTACCGGCCTCCGGGTCCTGACTCGGCGGAACCGACGCCGCCGTGATCACACCGATCCGGGCCCGCGCACCACCGGCACGCTGGACGATCTCCCGATAGATCTCCTTGTTGACGTCGGACAGCGCCCCGCCGACCATGATCACGGTGCCGCGCGGCACCGGCTCGGCATGCGCGGGGGTCAGCATCGCCGCCGCCAGAACCGTAGCCGCAGACAACATCGCAAGTCGTTTCATGAGGGGTCTCATCCGGGATGTGAGGCCGAAGCCGAGGATGCCATTGACGCGTCCCCACGGGCCGGGGTCCTCGCCGCCAGGAACGCGTATCCACCTGCCGCGACGCCCTCGTCGCAGAGCCGGATGAAGGCCAGATCAGCAGCCAGCCTACCCGCCCAACAGACTCCCAGGACCGGCATCATCGCAGGTCAGAACCCATGTGACGATGCACGCCCCGGTCTCATCTCCA
>DASQPY010000263.1:0-11090 GCA_035643735.1 Actinoallomurus sp.
CCGTGGCCGGCACGATACGCACCGACGGGACGACCGTGGCCGCGGAACTGCTCCTCGACTCGGTCGGCCGGGGAAGGCCGCCCGTGTCCGCGTGAACCACGCCGAAGTCAGCGGCGGGGCATCGTGCGCGTCTCGACGAGCCCCTTGTACGCGACCGCGCGTACGTGCAGAATCGGCGCGTCGGCCGGCAGCTCACCGGCCCATTCCTCGTCACGGGTGACGCCGAAGCCGTTCACCTCGATGCGGATGCCCGGCGGCACGATGATCTCAACGTTGGACTTGTAGGCGACCGCGAGGATGGTCGTGACCGGCTCGGTGAGTTCGGCGGCCCGCAGGTCGAACACCCCGCTGCCCTTGTAGACCAGCGTCCGGAACGTCCCGGGTACGCGCCACCGTCCGGCGTGGCGCACGTTGTTCTTGTAGGCGACCGAGTAGCGGCCGGGCTTGGGCCCGCTCCCCGGGGCGACCGCGGTACGCGGTGCGACGGGCGCCGTCGCGGCCGGCAGGTCGACGAGCAGCTCGTCCAGGTCGCCGTGGGTACGCGCGCCGAGCGCGGCGCGCATGCGCTCGTCGAACTCCTCGTCCGCCAGGCGCCCCTCGGCGAAGGCGACCTGCAGCCGCTGTACGGTGGCGTCCCGCTCCTGGTCCGAGGCGCGCATGCCGGACGGCCTCGCCTCGCGGTACGGCTCCATGAAGATCTCCCCTTCGGCCAAAGTCGAGATGTATCTTAACGACATTTCTCTCTAATGACGAGACCTTCTTCTCCTGGCCGCACGCGACCGGGCGACTCGCCGGGACCCGGCCACCGGTCCGTACCGCGGGCCGTTAGGTTGATCGTGTGCTGCTACTAACGACACTCGACGCGTGGCGGACCGAGCCTGACCAGCCGTTCCGCAGCGAGACCGCCGCGTACTCGCCCGAAGAGGACGCGGTCGCGCTGGCGAACGACGCGTTCGGCGACGAGCAGGTCATCGGCCTGGTAGTCCCCTTCTCGCGGATGCCGCTGCCCGGCGCGATCAACCGCTCCACCGTCGAGGAGGTGCGGTACGCCCGGCGCGACCCGAGCGGGCAGGTGACCGGATTCTTTCCCCGGCCCCCGGTGGCCGAGGCACTCGACCTGCTGCCCCACCCGGAGGGCGGCTGGTTCCGCGAGACCTGGAGGACGTCCACCCCGGTCGCGGCGCATGGCGGCGAGCGTGCCACCGCCACCGGCATCTACTTCCTGCTCGGCGTCGGCGAGGAGTCGATGTGGCACGCCGTGCGCTCGGACGAGCTGTGGCTGTGGCATCGCGGCGGACCGCTCGAGCTGGTCCTGCGCGGCGACGCGCCGACCGAGGAGAACACCATCCTGCTCGGCCCGGACGTCGAGCACGGCCAGGTGCCGCAGGCGCTCGTGCCGGGCGGGATCTGGCAGGCCGCCCGGCCGGCCGGCGACCAGGAGGTGCTCGTGAGCTGCGTCGTCTCCCCCGGCTTCGACCCCGCCGACTTCAGCGTCTGATCTCACCGTCCGGCCTCATCGGTTGCGGAACCGCGGCTCGCGCTTCTCCATCGTGGCGGCGAAACCCTCGGCCAGGTCCTCGGTGAAGAAGGCCAGCGTCTGCGTGCGGTTCTCCACGGCGAGATGCGCGCGCAGGCCGGACGCGTCGAGCGAGAGGTTGAGCAACTCCTTGGTGTGCCGCAGCCCGAACGGCGACTTTGTCAGCAGCTCGCCGGCGAGCGTGAGGGCGGCCTCCAGGTCACCGCCCTCGTCCGCCGTCTCGGCGATGAGACCGAGCTCGCGTGCCTCCGAGGAGGTGACCGAGCGCGCCCGGTAGAAGATCTCCGCGGCCCTCGACGTACCGATCAGGCGGGGCAGCATCCAGGTCAGCCCGAGATCGCCGGCCGAGAAGCCGAGCTTGAGGAACGGCGCGATGAACTTCGCGGTCGGGTCGGCGACCCGCAGGTCGCAGGCGAGCGCGAGCGACATGCCCATGCCTACCACCGGGCCGTGCAGGGCGGCGATCACCGGCTGCGGGATCTCCCGCAGCCGCAGGATGAGCTCGCCGCTGCGGACCATGGCGCCGTACGTACGGGCGACCCGTCCCTCCGGCTCGCCCGTCTCGTCCGCCGGTGGGGTGCCGACGCCGTCGCCGAGGATGTCCATGCCCGCGGTGAACGCCCGGCCCGCCCCGGTGAGCACCACGACGCGCGTCGCCGTGTCGGTCGCCAGTCGGTCGAAGAGCGCGATGAGCTCCTCGACCATGGCGGGCGTGAACGCGTTGAGCCGCTCGGGGCGGGACAGGGTGACCACGGCCAGCCCGTCCCGCCGTTCGAACTCGATGTCGCCCATCTACCGTCGCGCCCTACTTGATGGCGTCGAATATGGCCATGGTCTGCTCGCCGATGTTCTTGGCGAGCAGATACGGCTCGGTCTCGTTGATCTGCTGCCAGTTGTCGCGCACGTCCTCGGCACTGAGGCCGTTGCGGCCGGTGAAGCCCGGCCCCTCCGCCACGAAGACGCGGGCCACGCGGCCGCCGCCCACGCTGTAGGTCTCGCCGGTGCCCTCGTTGCTCTCGTGCACGAGCCACGCCACGACGGGCGTCACCAGCTCGGCGCTCAGCTTCTCCTTGTATTCCGGCGGGAACATCTCCTCGGTCATCCGGGTCCAGGCGATCGGGGCGATCGCGTTGACCTTGATGTTGTACTTGGCGCCCTCGGCGGC
The DNA here is from genome assembly GCA_035643735.1 of Actinoallomurus sp. GTDB lineage: Bacteria > Actinomycetota > Actinomycetes > Streptosporangiales > Streptosporangiaceae > Actinoallomurus. The sequence goes on from DASQPY010000263.1 coordinate 2,703, forward strand.
GAGCGTCTTGGTCAGCCCGACCAGGCCCATCTTCGCCGAGGCGTAGTTGGCCTGGCCGAAGTTGCCGAACAGCCCGGCGGGCGAGGAGGTCATGACCACCCGGCCGTACGCCTGCTCGCGAAGGTGCGGCCAGGCCGCGTGTGTGACCAGGAACGACCCGCGCAGGTGCACTGCGATCACCCGGTCGAACTCCTCCGGCGCCATGTTCTTGAAGGACTTGTCCCGCAGGATGCCGGCGTTGTTCACCACGATGTCGATCTTGCCGAAGGCGTCCAGTGCGGTCCGCACGATCGCCTGCGCGCCCTCGGGGGTCGCGACGTTGTCCGTGTTGGCGACCGCCTCGCCGCCGTTCTTCTTGATCTCCTCGACCACCGCGGCCGCCGGCCCGGCGGAGGAGCCGCTGCCGTCGAGTGCTCCGCCGAGATCGTTGACGACGACCTTCGCGCCACGTGCGGCCAGTTCGAGCGCGTGCTGCCGGCCGAGGCCCTGCCCGGCGCCCGTGATGATCGCCACTCGTCCGTTGAAGCGGAGTTCCGCCATTGTCCACATCCTCCTCGCGACGCGTTGCCTGATCCAGTGTCCACCACTGAACCGAATCCCGCTCGGATTAGTGGCCGGCGGTCAGCTGTCCCTCAGGTCCGGGACGCCCACGGGCTCGTCGGCCGCCTCCGCCTGCTCGGCGGCCTCCCTGCGCCTGCGGCGCACGACCCAGATGGCGAGCGCGATCAGCGCGACCACGGCGACCGCGATCGCCAGCACCCGGCCGGCCCACTGCGCGACCTGCTCGAAGGCCGTGCCGGCGACGTAGCCGCCCACCGTGAAGCCGACGCCCCAGGTGATGCCGCCCAGCGCGTTGAAGACGAGGAACCGCCCGTACGGCATCCGTGCGCTGCCGGCGAGCCCGGGCATGATCGCGCGGAGGAGGGCGGTGAAGCGGCCGATGAAGACCGCCAGGGCGCCCCGGCGCCGAAGCAGGTGGTGCGCCCGGCCGAGTTTGTCACGGTGCTTGCGGAGCGCCTTGGTGTCGAGCAGCCGGTCGCCGAAACGCCGCCCGATCTCGTAACCGACGGAGTCGCCGATGATGGCCGAGGCCGCGATGACGATCAGCAGGATCGGGAGGGAGACCCGTTGCTGGCTGGCCAGCACCCCGGCGACGACGATCGCCGTCTCGCCCGGGAAGACGAATCCGAAGAAGAGGGCGGCCTCACCGAACACCAGCGCCGCGACCACGGCGTAGATGACAGGACCATGCAGGTTCAGCAGTGCATCGGTCATGTGGCCCACGCGCGCTCAACGTCCCGGTTCCGGCGTCTCCATGGCGATAATCGTAAGGGGAGGACGACGCCGCCGGATCGCCCGGAGGTCGGAATACCCGTCGTCGGCGAGAATGACCATGACGAGCATCGTGACGCGTGAGATGAAGGACGGCCGGTTCGTGCGGCAGGTCAACCGGTTCACCGGCGTGATCGGCTCCGACGAGTTTCCCGCCGAGGCCGGGCGCTATCGGCTCTACGCTTCGCTGGCCTGTCCCTGGGCCCACCGCTCGCTGATCGTGCGGCGCCTGCTGGGGCTCGAAGAAATGATCGGCGTGACGATCGTGGACCCGATCCGCGACGAGCGCGGCTGGCGCTTCACGCTCTCGCCGGACGACCGCGACCCCGTCACCGGGGCGCACTTCCTGGCCGAGCTCTACACCGCGAGCGATCCCTCCTACGAGGGACGGCACACCGTGCCGTGCATCTGGGACACCGAGACCAAGCGCCTCGTCACCAACGACTACCCCCAGATCACGCTCACGTTCGAGTCGGAGGCGTTCGCGCCGTTCCACCGGCAGGGCGCACCGGACCTGTACCCCCGCGAGCTGCGCGCCGAGATCGACGAGCTGAACGACGAGGTCTTCCACCACGTCAACAACGGCGTCTACAAGGCGGGCATGGCCACCACACAGGAGGCGTACGAAGAGCCGTTCGACGCGCTGTTCGTCACGCTCGACCGTCTGGAGGCACGACTGGAGGGCCATGAGTTCCTCGTCGGCGACCGGCTGACCGAGGCCGACGTGCGCCTGTACCCGACGCTGGCGCGCTTCGATGCGGTCTACTACGGCCACTTCAAGTGCAACCTGCGGCGGGTCATCGACTATCCGCGGCTGTGGGCGTACGCGCGGCGGCTGTACGCGATCCCCGCGTTCGGGGAGACCACCGACTTCGACCACATCAAGCGCCATTACTACGAGACGCACCGCCACCTGAACCCCTCCGGGATCGTCCCCAAAGGCCCCGACATCTCCTGGGTCTGACCGTCGTACGGGGTAGCGTCGGTGCATGTACGAGTTCGCGCTCGGCCTCAACCGGCAGCTGGCCGCCGAGGGCGACCTCGTCTGGTCGCCCTACTCCGTGGCGTCGGCGCTCGCGCTGACCGCGACCGCGGCGCGCGGCCGAGCCTATGACGAAATCGTCGCCGTTCTGGGCGGGGCACCGGACGGGCTGGGCCTGGCGGAGGCCGCGGCGCTGAGGGACGCCGAGATCACGGTGGCCAACACGCTCTGGTTCCGCGAAGGACTGCCGGTCGAGGAGGAGTACGAACGGCAGAGCGGCGCGGCGACGCACAGCGCCGACTTCGCGGGTGACCCCGAGGGCGCACGCGAGGCCATCAACGCCGATGTCGCCAAGACCACCCGTGAACTCATCCGCGACCTCCTAGCGCCCGGCCTCGTCGACTCGCGCACGGCCGCGATCATCGTCAACGCCCTGTACCTCAAGGTCGCCTGGCGGAACCCGTTCGCCGAGAGTTCCACACTCCCGGTCCCGTTCCGTGGCCCGGGCGGACGCCGGCGGGTGCCGATGATGCGCCGTACCGGCCGCATGCCGTATGCCGAGGTGGACGGCTGGCGGATGGTCACGCTCCAGGCCGGGGGCGGAGTGGTGGCGGACGTGCTGCTCGGCCCCGAGGACGGCCCGGCCGCACCGGAGTCGCTGCGCCCGCTCTACGAGGCCGCGCGAGCGGTCCCGGTCTCACTGACCGTGCCGAAGTTCCGATTGGAGACCGGCACGAGCCTGGTCGAACCGCTCGCCGCCCTGGGCGTGCGGACCGCCTTCTCCGGCGAGGCCGACTTCTCCCGCCTGACACCCGAGCGCCTGTGCGTCAGCCTGGTCGAGCACAAGGCCGTGCTCGACGTGGACGAAAAGGGCTTCGAGGGCGCGGCGGCCACCGCGGTCATCATGGTGACGGCGGTGATGGACGTGGGGCAGCCGGTGGAGTTCCGCGTCGACCGGCCCTTCCTCGTTGTAGTGCGCCACCCGGCCGCCGAGACCGTCTATTTCCTCGCCCGCGTCACCGAACCCTGATCACCGAAGGCCCGCCGGTAGGCGTTCGGGCTGGTCCCGCCACCCGCTCGAACCGGTCGCCGGAACGCGCTCGGTGAGACGACCGACTTCGACCACATCACGCGCCACCACTACGAGACGCACCGGCACCTGGACCCCTCCGGCGTCGTCCCCAAGGGCCCGGCCGTCTCCTGGAACTGATCCCCGGCCTGCGCCGGGGTACGTTCATTGCATGTACGAGTTCGCGCTGAACCTCGACGGGCGGCTGGACACGACGGGAAACCGGGTCTGGTCGCCGTACTCGGTCGCGTCGGCACTCGGCTTGGCCGCCGCCGGGGCGCGCGGCCACACCTACGACGAGCTGGTACACGCACTGGGCGCCGCGCCGGGTGATCTCGGCATCGCCGAGGCGGCCACGCTCGACGGCGCGGAGATCGCGGTGGCCAACACGCTCTGGATGCGCGAGGGGCTCCCCGTCGAGGAGGCCTACGAGCGCGCGGCGGCCGGCTTCCCCGGTGCGGCGCTCCAGCACGCCGACTTCGGCGGCGACGCTGACGGCGTCCGTCGGGCCATCAACGCCGAGGTGGCCAAGACGACACGCGAGCTCATCCGTGACCTGCTGCCGCCCGGCTCGGTCGAGGCGCAGACCACCGCGATCATTGTCAACGCCCTCTACCTCAAGGCCGCCTGGCAGCAGGTGTTCGCCAAGCGCGACACCCGGCCGGCCCCCTTCCACGGGCCCGGTGGACGGCGGAGTGTGCCGATGATGCGCCGTACCGGGCACCTGCCGTACGCCGAGGCCGACGGCTGGCGGATGGCCACCCTCGCCGCCGGGGGCGGGGTCGTCGCGGACGTGCTGCTCGGGCCGGAGGAGAGCGCACCGTCTCCGCAGACACTCCGGCGGCTGTACGACGCCGCACGATCGATGAAGGTGGAGCTGTCGGTGCCGAGGTTCCGGGTCGAGAGTCAGGCGAGCCTGACCGAGCCGCTTCGCGCGCTGGGTGTCATCACCGCCTTCACCGATGACGCCGACTTCTCCGGCATCACGCCCGAGCCCGCGCGGATCGACCGGATCGAGCACAAGGCGGTGCTCGACGTCGACGAGGACGGCTTCGAAGGCGCGGCGGCGACGGCGGTCATCATGGTGCCGGCGGGCCTCGACATGAGCAGGCCGGTGGAGTTCCGCGTCGACCGGCCCTTCCTGGTCGTCGTGCGCCACCCGGCCACCGAGGCCGTCTACTTCCTCGCCCGCGTCGTCGAGCCCTGATCCGCCGTCAACGGAACGCGCGCCGGTAGGCGCCGGGGCTGGTCCCGGCCACGCGACGGAAACGGTCGCGGAAGGCGGTCGGCGAGCCGAACCCGACCTGGGTCGCGATGCGGTCGACGGGATGCGTGGTGGTCTCCAGGAGATACTGCGCCTGCCGGATCCGCGCGCGGTGCAGCCACTGCAAGGGTGTGGTGCCGGTCTGCTCGCGGAAGCGCCGGTTGAGCGTACGGGTGCTCATCCCGGCATGCGCGGCGATGTCATCGAGGGTGAGGTCCCTGCCGGCGTTCTCCCCCATCCATCGCAGCACGGGTTCCAGCAGCGAGCCGCGCGGCGCGGGCGGCTGCTCGTGCACGATGAACTGCGCCTGTCCGCCCTCTCTTTCCAGGGCCATCACCGAGAGCCGCGCGGCGTCCGCGGCCACGGCCGAACCGTGGTCGCACCGGATCATGTGCAGGCACAGGTCGAGTCCCGCGGCCGCGCCGGCGGAGGTCAGCAGTCGCCCGTTGTCCACGTAGAGGACACCGGGGTCCACCTCCACGGCGGGATACCGGTCGGCCAGGAGCCCGGCGGCGACCCAGTGGGTGGTGGCGCGCCTCCCGTCCAGCAGGCCCGCGGCGGCGAGGATGAAGGCGCCGGTGCAGATCGAGGCGATGCGCGTGCCCGCCGCCGCCGCGCGCCGCAGCGCGTCGAGCACCTCGACGGGAAACGGCGTGGCGGGATCGGTGACGCCCGGCACGATGATCGTGTCCGCCTCCGCCAGCGCGTCCAGCCCCCACGGCGCCCGGATCGTGAAGGCCCCGGCATCGACTTCCGGCGCGGACGCGCAGACGCGTATGCGGTACGGCATGCGCCCGTCGGGCAGCCGCGTCCGGCCGAACACCTCCAGCGGCGTCGTCAGGTCGAAGCCGATGACACCGTCCAGCGCCAGTACCGCGATCGTGTGCATGGCGACAATCTAGATGGGCAGCGACTTCCCGTCATCCGCTCTGAGCAGGAGCTGGCCTCTCCATGGCCGGTTTCGTGGGCTGGCGAGAATCCGGTGGGTATTGGCATCGGAGCCACTGTCGGCCATCGGGCTCCCTCCGTAGGGTCGTGCCCCGGCACCGCGTCCCGTGGCGCCGCACTCGGGATGTTCAATCTTCTGCGGGCGGCCGTCACGGTATTGATGATCATCCGGCCCGGATCCACCACGGGAGCTTGACACTTTCCCCGCAAGTTGCACGTACTACACGTGATCTGCGTCACAGTCGATACCCCGGTCGGTCCTCCGCGAGCCGCGGACCGGAGCGCACCCCCGGAATGGACGGCAGGGCACAGACGGACCGTCCCCCCTTGCTGAACAGGACCTGGTCCGGCGGCTCAGACGATCACCACGCTTCCGAACCGCCCTTAACCCTCGCCCGTCTCGCGCCGGAATAGCGACAGGCCTCCGTGTGCTGTGCCATGAGGTGGCCGTTCCCGGAGGCAGAGAACGCCTGGCCTTGCATCGGCGGCGGTCACGGACGAGTAGCCTTGTCTCGATTACAGATCCACCTGCGAGCGCGGAAGAGGGCGATCTCCGCCGTGTCGACTCAGTCGTCGCGATCCTCTGCCGACCTGAGCACTCCCGACTTCGGTCCGAACGAGTGGTTGGTCGACGAGCTTTACCAAAAGTATCTAGAAGACCCCAACTCAGTCGATCGAGCCTGGTGGAACTTCTTCGCGGACTACCAGCCGGACCGCCCGGCGAAGGCGGACGGCGCGACCGCCGCCCCTCCTGCACCGACCGCTCCGGCGGCCCCCGTGCCCAAGCAGAAGCCCGCCGCCGCGCCGGAAGCCAAGCCCGCCGCGCAGGCGGCCCCGAAGGCCCCCGAGAAGCCGGCGAAGAAGGCCGCCCCCGCACCCCAGGTCCCCAGTGGCGCCGAAGAGGTACGGCTGCGCGGCGTCGCCGCCCGCACGGTCACCAACATGGAGGCCAGCCTCGAGGTCCCCACCGCGACGAGCGTGCGCGCGGTGCCGGCCAAGCTGTTGATCGACAACCGCATCGTCATCAACAACCACCTCAAGCGCGGGCGTGGCGGCAAGGTCTCCTTCACGCACCTCATCGGCTACGCCCTGGTCCGCGCGCTGCAGGCGATGCCGGAGATGAACGCCTCCTACGCCGAGGTGGACGGCAAGCCGACGCTGATCCGGCCCGAGCACGTCAACTTCGGCCTGGCGATCGACCTGAAGAAGGACGACGGCCAGCGCCAGCTCGTCGTGCCCAACATCAAGAGCGCCGAGGCCCTCGACTTCCGCCAGTTCTGGGCGGCCTACGAAGAAGTCGTGCGCAAGGCGCGGGGCAACAAGCTCACGATCGACGACTACGCCGGCACCACGCTCAGCCTGACCAACCCGGGCACCATCGGCACCGTCCACTCGGTCCCGCGGCTCATGCCCGGCCAGGGCACCATCATCGGCGTGGGTGCGATGGAGTACCCCGCCGAGTACGCCGGCACGTCCGCCGAGGCGCTGTCCCGGCTCGGCATCAGCAAGGTCATGACGCTGACGTCGACCTATGACCACCGCATCATCCAGGGCGCCCAGTCGGGCGACTTCCTGCGCCGCGTCCACCAGCTGCTGCTGGGCGAGGACGAGTTCTACGACGAGATCTTCGAGGCGCTGCGGATCCCGTACGAGCCGGTCCGCTGGGTCCAGGACATCAGCGCCACCCATGAGGACGACGTCGCCAAGGTCGCCCGGGTGCACGAGCTGATCCATGCCTACCGCGTGCGCGGCCACCTCATGGCCGACACCGACCCGCTGGAGTACACCCAGCGCCGCCATCCCGACCTGGACGTGCTCAAGCACGGCCTCACCCTGTGGGACCTGGAGCGGGAGTTCGCCACCGGCGGCTTTGGCGGCAAGCCGACGATGAAGCTCCGCGACATCCTGGGCGTGCTGCGCAACTCCTACTGCCGCACGGTCGGCATCGAGTACATGCACATCCAGGACCCCAACGAGCGCGCCTGGATTCAGGAGCGCGTCGAGGTCCCGCCGGACAAGCCGGACCCCGAGGAGCAGAAGCACATCCTCGGCCGGCTCAACACGGCCGAGGCGTTCGAGACCTTCCTGCAGACCAAGTTCGTGGGACAGAAGCGCTTCTCGCTCGAGGGCGGCGAATCGCTGATCCCGCTTCTCGACGCAGTGATCACCTCGGCCGCGCAGTCACACCTCGACGAGGTCGTCATCGGCATGGCCCACCGAGGCCGGCTCAACGTCCTGGCCAACATCGTGGGCAAGTCCTACGGCCAGATCTTCGGTGAGTTCGAGGGCAACCTCGACCCGCGCAGCGCCCAGGGCTCCGGCGACGTCAAATACCACCTCGGCGCCGACGGCGACTTCGTCGCCCGCGACGGCTCGAAGATCCGCACCTCGCTGGTGGCCAACCCGAGCCACCTGGAGACCGTCGACCCGGTCGCCGAGGGTGTCGTCCGCGCCAAGCAGGACATCCTCGACGTCGGCGAGGGCGGGTTCACCGTCATGCCGATCCTCATCCACGGCGACGCGGCCTTCGCCGGCCAGGGCGTCGTGGCCGAGACGCTCAACCTCTCGCAGCTGCGTGGCTACCGCACCGGTGGCTCGATCCACGTCGTGGTCAACAACCAGGTCGGGTTCACGACCGCGCCGGAGTACTCGCGTTCCAGCGTGTACGCCACCGACGTGGCCCGGATGATCCAGGCGCCGATCTTCCACGTCAACGGCGATGACCCCGAGCAGTGCGCGCGGGTCGCCCAGCTGGCCTTCGAGTACCGGCAGGCGTTCAACAAGGACGTCGTC
>DASQPY010000264.1:0-4375 GCA_035643735.1 Actinoallomurus sp.
TGACCCAGGGATTGGGGTACTCGTTCTCGCTCTTGGTCGAGGCGAGGCGCGTCACCACGCCATCGGCGACGACTCGTCTATGCCACAACCGAGCCTTGGAGTAGTGCAGGGCCGCGACGTACAAGGAGATGGAAGCGATCAGCACGAAGAAGCAGGGGGTAGCGACGCCTGACAAGACGCGGTGCGTACCGGTCGTTCAGGACATAAATGGAGCTGGCGATGGCAACCGGCCCGCAAATGCCGAGCACGATGCCGAGGGGGAAGAGATCCCTCAACATCAGCCGTAGCCGGCCGCTGGTCGCGAGGTCCGGGTTCTTCCGGCTGTAGCGGACGGGCAGGAGCTCTCCCACCTTGGCCTTCACCTGGAAAAACTCTCGGTACTCGACCTCACGACCGTCAGCGGCGGGGAAAGAGATCCGCAACCGCGCCTGCGACCTCTCGCCCGACTCGACTCGGACGACTCTTCCCGTTGCCTTCTGACCGAACAGGCACACCACGACGAAGGGAACAAGGCGGTACAGCACCACGACGGCGATAAACAATGTCAGAGCACCGGCGATCAGCACGCCGAGCGCCGGCAAGGTGACATCGGTCATTTATTCTCCGCCTTCCGGAGAGCCTCCACGAGGCTCTTGTTCAGAGCGGCGGACGTCGGCGCCTTTCCACTGACTTCATGGTTCGTGATCACTTGCGCCACGGCCGAGCCGGACACACCCTGCACGATCTCCGCACCTGGTCCGGTGAGGCCCCGGGCCAGCTGCGCGAGCGATTGGGACAATGCCGGATCAGTGGAGGCGGCCGCAGTCGCGGCCTGGTTCAACACCTTGGCCGCCTGCTCGCTGGTGAGCGCCATGCCCTTCCCGGCAACTCCCGATAGAAGACCGCTCTCTATACTTTTGCGAAGGGCGTCAAGCTCCTCGCCTCTACTCGGGAGCTTGTCGCCGAGTTCCGCCTTCACGGCGTTCAGTGTGCCTTCGCTGAGGGCGGTGTTGAAAGCGGTGAAAGGGTTGTCGCCAACAGGAAGCCGCTGATCTGGGCGACCGCGAGCCCGAGAGCACCCATCTCGCTGAGGACGGTGGCCGTAAGGGTGGCGGTGATACTGGCCGCCGCGGCCTCGCTGGCTCGCACCGCGATCGGCTCCAGGTACTCCACCTCACGCCCGTCAGCGGTCCGGAAGGCCAGGCGCAGGCGAACGTGGCCCGCCTCGCTACGCTCGACGCGGACGACCCGCCCGGTCGTCGTCCGACCGGCAAGGCATACCACCGCCACCGGTCCTCGTCGGAGCAGCACCTTCATCCCAGCAACCGTGAGGAGAGCACCAACGCAGAGGGCGCCGAGACCGTAAAAGGTGATCATTCGAGCCCTTTCACAGCTTCTGCAGGACAGTTTTCGCCAGCAGCTGAGCCGTGGCATTGCGTTGGTCGCCTGAGCACGGATCCGGGTTCCGGACGCTGCACGTCACCCGGACGAACAGGTTGCTTTTGCGGAAGGCGACAAGACTGATGCCGCTACTGTCGGGAAAGACACAGGACTTGTCGACGGCGAGGCCCTTGAGAGGGGTGCATCCGGCCTCGCTCAATTCTTTCCGATAGGACTTCTCAATGGACTGCACACCATTGCCCAGTGAGTCGGCCCTGCCTCGGTCGACGAACACGGCCACCTGCCCGAACGTCGCATCCGGGTGACTCGCGTCGGCGACGTTGGACCATGAGCACTCCTGGACCGTCACCATCGCCTTGCCGTCGACGCGCTGGCCCGCCACTGCGGCACCCGTTAGCCGCTCAACCAGCGCCGATGGCAGCAACGCACAGGAGTCGGGCGTTCTAGTGTACTTGCCAGCATCCGTAAACCCGGCAGAGTGCCCCGAACAGCCCGCAGACGCGGCGAGGACACACGCCGTCAAAGCGGTCGCCCAAGTGAGCCGAGCCGTCATCATTCGATACTCCACAGGGCTACTAGTCAGCTTGGAAGTGCCACTTTTTGGACAGGTCTTGTGGGAGGGAGCCCCATGCCTGGGTGACGCGTTCGTTCGCGCCGGTCATCCAGCTCTGGGCCTCTGGCAGGTCCTTCGACGGGGCTTGTTGTACTTGTACCAGGCCAGGTGCTCCGAGCCGTGCCGCTCGATCGCCACGCCGAACGTACTCGCGGTCTTGTGGACCGTCGTCGCGGCCGACCACACCTCGCGCAGCTGGGACTGGGCCGTCGCCGCCGCGGACTCGCCGGACCAGGCGTCGTGCAGATCCGAGCGCATGCTCAGCAGTTCGGCGGCGATCTTCTCGTACGCCGCAGCGAACTTCTGGTACGAGCGGCACGAGGCCGCGACCGCCTCCGGGTCGCTCGTCTTCAGGATGGCGTCAATTTCTTCGGGTCCGTGTACCGCGCCAGTGAGCCCGTCGGGGCGGTGGACCGCATGGGCGCGGAGAAGGAGTCCGGCACGTCAGTCTCTGCCTTCCGGGTTCAGCGAGTTCGGGACCGCGCCACCCGGCGGGGTGGAGGAACGGCCGTGCTGGAACAGGTCCGTGGTCGGCACGGCGTGCATGCGCTCGTCGACCGCGGCGACGCGGCGTTCGAGTTCGGCTTCGGCCGCGTCGTACGCGTGGGCCGAGCGGTGCAGCTTTTTGATCATGTCCAGCAGCGCGTGCAGGACCCGGCTGTGCTGATCGACGAGCGTCTCGTGGCCGGCCTGGGCGCTCGGGTAGAACTGCTGGGCGGCGTCCCACGCCCCGTACGCCGACTGGCTCGCCGGTTTCAGGTCCTCGTGCGCCGACAGCAGGTCCTCCAGATGTGCCGTCAGTCGGGCCGCGAGGGCTCTCACCTGCGTGCGGTTCATCTTGACGTGACCTGAGGCGTCAAGCCCTGGCCAGTCCCGGTAAGGGCCTAGTGGGACAGGTCCTGGGTCGACCGCCGGCATCGCTCCCCCTCCCGGGCGCATGCGAACGCCCTCGACCGGAGTCTCTCCCCAAGGCCCCGCCGAATCCCCGTAAAAAGCCGCTATGACCTTACAAACTTGACAAGGCCCGTCCAGACGCCGGGAGTCGACTTTACCGACCCGTGACGTTCGGTGTCGAGCGGTGAGCGGAGAGCAAGATCAGACAAGCGAGGCGCCGGGCACCGGCCCGTGGGCCTGCCGGACGGCCGAGAAGTGGCCCGTGCGGGACAGCGAGTCGGTGAGCGAGTCGGCGTGCGAGGCCGACGACGCAAGGAACGCGCACGTCGGTCCCGAGCCGGAGACGATCGAGTCCAGCGCGCCCAGCGAGCGACCCACCGCGAGCGCGTCCGCGAGCGCCGGACGCAGTGACAGCGCCGCCGGCTGCAGATCGTTCTCCAGCGCCCGGCCCAGGCCGACGGCGTCGCCGGTCTTCAGCGCCGTCATCAGGTCGTCCGAGACCCTCGGCCAGCGCAGAGCCCGGCCCGAAGCGGCGCGTAGCCGGTCGCACTCGGCGTACACCGCAGGCGTGGACAGGCCGCCGTCGGCGTAGCCGAAGACCCAGTGGAACTCCCCCGCCACCTCGACCGGTGTCAGTCGCTCCCCCCGGCCCAGGCCGACCGCCGTACCGCCGAGCAGCGCGAACGGCACGTCGCTGCCGAGCTCGGCGCCCAGCTCCAGCAGCGTCTCCGGATCCAGTCGCGCATCCCACAGCGCGTCGCACGCCACCAGTGCCGCCGCCGCGTCCGCGCTGCCGCCGGCCATGCCTCCGGCGACCGGGATGTCCTTGCGGATGTGCAACGCGACGTCGGGCCGCCGACCAAGGTGGGCCGCGAGCAACGTCGCGGCACGCGCGGCGAGGTTGTCCGGACCGGTCGGCACGGTCGCCGGGCCCTCGACCGAGACGCTCAGCGAGTCGGCGGGCGTCGCGGTCACCTCGTCGAACAGCGAGACGGCATGGAAGACGTTGACGAGGTCGTGGTAGCCGTCGTCACGGACGGGGCCGACGCTCAGCTCGAGATTGACCTTGGCGGGTACGCGAACAGTGGTCACGGTCACCGGATGCTAGGGGATCCGTGTCGTTGCCGCGCGATCCGGGTGAAGGCGGCGACGTCGAGGGCCTCGCCGCGGGCGCGCGGGTCGACGTCCGCGGCCCGCAGTGTCTCCTCGGCCGCGGCGGCCGAGCCGGCCCAGCCGGCCAGCGCCGCCCGCAGGGTCTTACGCCGCTGCGCGAAGGCAGCGTCGATCACCGCGAACACCTCCGTACGTGGAACCCCCGATGGAGACTCGCGCCGGGCGAAGGCGACCAGGCCGGAGTCGACGTTCGGGACCGGCCAGAAGACCGCGCGGCTGACGTTGCCCGCACGTCGTGTCTTCGCGTACCAGGCCATCTTCACCGACGGCGCGCCGTACACCTTGCCGCCGGGGCCGGCCGTGAGCCGGTCGGCG
>DASQPY010000265.1:0-4160 GCA_035643735.1 Actinoallomurus sp.
CGACATCACGGACGGCGCGGTTGTCACCGGCGCCGGACGTGACCTGGAGTTGACGGCGCATCATCTCGGCACACTCCTCAAAGGCCAGCACCGCGCGCTTGCGTGCGGTGAGACCCGCGTAGAGGCCGAGTCCCCCGAGGACGATTCCGATCAAAGCCAACGTGATAAGGATCACGAACCGAGCGTACCCACCGGGGCTTCGTTACGCGAGGTATCCACGCCGTCACTTTCCGGATACGGCGAACGGCGGCGCGGCCGGAGCGCGAAAAGGAGCCCGATCGCGCCGAGCCCGTACGCGTCCTGGACGATGCGCCCCAGGAACCTCGGGCCGATGTGGTGCGCCAGCATGGTGATCCCCCACCAGGGCACGTGCAGGACGTAGAAGAGCCAGACACCGGCGGCGAGCGCGATGCGGCGCCGGTCGCGGCCGTCCCCGACGATGGCGCCGAGGACCACGACCAGCCAGGCGAGGTGGTGGATCCAGGCGACCGGCGAGACCAGCACCGCGAGCAGCCCGGTGATCGCGATGCCGCGGATCTCGTCTCCGTTCAGCCAGGCGTGACGTGCGGCGCGGAAGCCGAAGTAGGCGACGATCGCGACGCACACGAGCCACAGCAGCGAGGTGACGGCGTCCGGCCAGTAGAGCCGGAGCAGCATCCCGCGTATCGACTGGTTCGTGGTGGAGGTATTGGAGCCCAGCCGGTCGCTGTCGAACAGCGCGCGGAACCAGTAGTCGGCCGAGTCCGCGGGCAGGATCAGGAAGGTCAGGAGCGTGGCCGCCGCCGAGGCGACGGCCGCGGTGACCGCCTCACGCCGGCGTCCGGTGATCCAGAAATAGATCACGAAGACCCCGGGCACCAGCTTGATCGCTGTGGCCAGCCCGACAAGGACGCCCCGGGGCCAGCGCGTACGGCCCGGGGCGATGTCCGCCACGCACATGGCCACGAGAAGGATGTCGACCTGCCCGAAGCGGATCTGGTCCTGCAGCGGCATGGCGTACGCGCACAGAGCGACGAGCGCGCCGATCATGATCGGCGCCCACGACCGGATCCGGCCGAGCAGCGCGGCGAAGGAGTAGCGCACCACTAGGGTCATGGCCACGAAGATCAACGCCGTCCAGAGCCACTGGGCGGCGGTCCAGGGGACCAGGGCGAGCGGCACTGCCAGGAGCACCGCGAAGGTCGGATAGGTGAAGGGCAGCAGTTGCGGCGGCTGGGTCATGAAGTCATAGACCGGCGCCCCGTGCAGCACCGCCTGGCCGCCCGACCGGTAGACGTCGAGATCGACGAGGCGTTGATCAAGCTGATTGGTCAGCCAGTGCAGGACGAGAGGCCCGACCGCGACGGCGGTGATGACGATTGCCGCGACGACGATCATGGTCTGGCGTATCGTCCTTCGACCACCCATGTGTCCATCCTGTCCCACGTCCGCGGCTAGCCTGGGGACGTCCCAGACATGGAGGTGATCGTGGCACAGCCGCGCAATGCGGGACGTAGCCACACAAACGGCGTCATAGCCGCACTCTTCGCGGCCGTGGCGCTGGTTCTCCTGCCCGCCATGGCCTCGGCGGCGCCGGCGAGCGCCCCGGTCAGTGGCCATGTCGTGGTGATCGGTGTGCCTGGCCTGCTGTGGAGCGACATTCACGATACCGCCACGCCGAACCTCGCCCGGCTGGCGACGCACGGCTCCTCCGCGGCACTGTCCATCAAGACCGTCGGCGCGCACACGTGCCCGATCGACGGCTGGCTGACCGTCTCCGCGGGACAGAGATCACAGCTTCGGAACGGCAGCTGCGGCCTGCCGCCGGCGCCGGACGGCAACGCCGTCCCCGGCTTCGCCGCGATGCGCGACGACAACGCGCACAACAAATACAAGGCAGACGTCGGCCTGCTCGGTGACGCGGTACACCGCGCCGGCGCCTGCACGATGGCGATCGGGCCCGGCGCCGCCCTCGGCGCGGCCGACAGCGCGGGCCGGGTGGACGGATACGTGTCCTCGACCGAGCAGATCCCGGCCGACGGGCTCTCCCGGTGCGTGCTGACGATGGTCGACGTCGACGATGTGTTCCACTCCTACATCGACGCGGGCGTGGACGTGAACGGCCGGCAGGTCGAGGTCTCGTCCAAGAAGCGCGCGGCGGCCGTGAAGAGCGCCGACGCCCAGATCGGCCAGGTCCTCACCGGCCTGCCCCCGAACACCACCGTACTGATCGCCGGTCTGTCGGACGCGAACGTCTCGGCGCACCTGCGCGTCGCCATCGCGAGCGGCCCGGGCTTCTCCGGCCACTACCTGACCGCGGACTCCACGCGTACCGGCGGGCTCGTCACGCTGACCGACGCCACCGCGACGATCCTGCACACCCTCGGGATCAAGCAGCCGAGCGACGCCGTCGGCTCGCGATGGCACGACGACGGAGCCAAGCCCGCCTCGGTCGCCACACTCGCGAAGAAGCTGAACGACCAGGACATCGCCGCGCAGGACAACAGCCGACTGGTGCCCCCTTTCTACATCGCCCTCGTCATCGTGCAGGTCGCGCTGTACGCTTTCGGCGCCTTCGCGCTCAGTCGGAAGCGGCGGCGGATCCTTGCCGTGACCAGGATCGCCGCACTGGCAGGTGCCTCGCTGCCCGCCGCGTCCTTCCTCGCCAATCTGATTCCGTGGTGGTCCGCCGGGCGGCCGGCAGCCGTGATGATCGCGGCCATCGTGGTCTGGATCGCTGTGATCACCGGTATCGCCCTGGCAGGGCCGTGGCGGCGGTCGATCACCGGATCCGGCGCGATCATCGGCGGTGTGACGGCACTGGTGCTCACGCTCGACGTGCTCACCGGAAGCCATCTGCAGACGTGCAGCATGCTCGGGTACACGCCGCTGGTGGCGGGCCGTTTCTACGGCTTCGGCAACATCCCGTGGGCGCTGTGGGTGACCGGGCTGATCATCGTGACCGGAGCCGTGGCCGGGTGGCTGCTGAGCTCCGGGCGCCGCCGGGCCGCGACCGCGGTCGTCATCGCCGCCGGGATTCTCGCACTCGTGATCGACGGCGCGCCGTTCGCGGGCACCGACTTCGGCGGCATCATCGCGATCTTCCCTGGGTTCGCGGTCTTCGCCCTGATGATCGCCGGTCGGCGGGTCCGGCTCTCGCGGCTCCTCGCCGTACTGGCCGTCGGGGCGGTCGTGGTGCTCGGCGTGTCGTTCCTGGACTCACTGCGCGCCGACCCGACGCACATCGGGGAGTTCTGGAAGAGCCTGACGAACGGCGACGGGGGGACGATCATCCTCCGCAAGCTCCGCGGGATGATCGGCACCTTCGGCAGGTGGGAGCTTTCTGTCATCGCGATCGCCGCCGTGGTCTTCCTGATCTTCGCGCTGCTGCGGCCGCTCACCTGGCGCGCCGCCGTACTCCACACCGCCTACGAGCGGGCTCCCGTGCTGCGTCCGACACTCATCGCCGTGCTAGTGACGGCCGGGGTGGGCATGCTGGTCAACGACTCCGGCGTGGCGATCCCGGCACTGGCGTTCACCGTGGCGATCCCGCTGGCCCTCGCGGCGAGCATCCAGGCGCTCGGCCCCGGGGACTCCAGCGAGCCGCCATCGCGATCAGAGCGATCAGAGTCAGCGTCAGCGCCCAAGGCGTGACCTGCGCGCGTACGACGGTGATCAGCCAGTCCAGCCCGTGTGGCAGGCCCGCCAGCCGGGGGTCCCTGGCAGGCAGATAGGCGAGGGCGAGCACCGACGTACGGACCAGCAGCAGCCAGTCGAACGCCGACCAGGCCAGCAGCGCGACCATCGCCCAGCCGAGCCCGTCGTACCAGGGCAGGGCGTACGGCGCGGCGAACAGCCAGGCGAGCGCGAGCGCGGCGGTGATCCGGAACGTCTCGTCCCCCTCCGCGTACGGCCGGGGCAGCGCGCGGAGCAGGATCACGAGCAGCAGGACGGTCAGCAGGACCGAGCCGGTCTGCACGGTCGAGCGCGACACGGTCACGAGCAGGCCGCCGGTCGACCCTGCCAGCAGGTGCCAGGGCGTGGCCAGTGAGACCGACTTCGAGGCACGGTTCAGCTGGTCGAGGGAGTGCGGCCCGGCGAGCAGATAGGCCAGGCCGGCGACGGCGGCGGCCGGGACGCACAGCGCCACGACGCGCGCGGCGGTCCTCCACAGCCATCGG
>DASQPY010000266.1:0-2512 GCA_035643735.1 Actinoallomurus sp.
CACCGTCCCGGAGGCCGTCGGCCGCCTCGACCCGTACCCTCCGCTCAGCTGGATCAGCGGTCCGCCGGACGGCCGCAGCCTGGAGATCCTCGTCGTGGAGGACTGAACGCCTACTCCCGGCCGGCGTGCGCGCACGCCCAGGCCGGGCCGATGTCGTCCAGCGTGTAGCCGTCGGGGTAGGTGCGGGGGCGTGGCCTTTTCGGCATCCGCTCCGGGCGCGCCGGCATCAACCGGACGAGCACCGCACGCGCCCGAAGACCGCGGTCGGCGGCGATCTCCATCGCGCGGGGTGACCGGGGCAGGCCCAGGGCCTGCCGCAGCGGCTCATCGGTGAGCGACAGCACGCCGCGGCGCGCGAGCGTCCGCGCGAAACGCGGGAACCAGCCCTGGAAGATGGCGATCGTCGCGTCCGCCACCCTTCGGCCCGCGTCGTCGTAGGCGTAGTGCTCGCGCTCGTACATGTCGAGGAAGGAGGAGAACTCCTCATAGGTCTCCGGGATGCCCTTCAGCCCCATGAGGCGGCCCATGTGGCGGAAGTTGTTCACCGTGGCGCGTACCTCGTGCCTGCTGTACGGCCGCCAGCCGTAGCGGGAGATCCAGCGCACCGGCACGACCACGAACGTCGACAGGACGTAGACCAAGTCGTCGTTGCCGATGCGGTATCTGCCGTGGATCTTGTTCATCCGGCGGATCGCGGCGCGGCCGCGCGCGGAGTCCATGCCGCCGTCGCGCGTCATCTCGTACAGCAGGACGACGGTGTCGTCATAGCGTTTCTGCCCGCGCTCGCCGAACTCGCGGGTGCGGTACAGCAGGCCACCGATCGAGGGCACGGCGTAGGTGCGGAACAGCGCCAGCTCCAGCGCGCGGGTGACGTCCCAAGGGAACTCGTACTCCGTACTGAGCCGGTAGATCTCCTGGTAGTCGCGCTCGGGGTCGAGCTGCTGGATCTGCCGGAGCCGGGAGTATCGCGCCATCCAGCCCCTCCGGGTACGTCCGAGTATGGGGGCGCCGATCGTACGGGGAGAATGCGGGCATTCGCTAGGGCGCGTCTCACAGCGATGATCTCGCCGCTCCGCGTGACAGCCGCGGCGATCCATGATGCAGGAGGTCAGGGACGTACGGCCCTGTCCGCCGGATCCGTCTCGGGATGATCACGGCGGGGGTCCCACTCCCTGGCGCGTCGCTGCTGCGGGTAGGTCAGCTCGAGATCGATCGCAACCCGCCGGGATGGCGGCCGGTCAGCCGGTCCAGGGCTGCGGCGGTCGCGTGGTCGGCGGACAGGTATCCGGCCGCGCTGAAGACCGCCATCGACTGGCACTTCACTCAGTGGGACGGCAAGATCATCGGCTTCGTGGGCTACGGCGGCAACAGCGGTGGTCTGCTCGCCATCGAACACCTGCGGCAGGTGTTCAATGAGCTCAACGCCCACACCGTCCGCAACTACGTGTACTTCCCCGAGCGTCCTACTCACCGCCACCTCCGCACGACCGGGGCCTTGATCATCCGAGGTGCGGGGCAAACCCTACTCGCGGCCCACCCCGCGCAGAAAAGTCTCCACCAGCACGTCCGCCGCCTGCCCCGCACCGAGTGCCGGCAGCTCGGCCGCCGCCAGATGGAGCAGCCGTCCCAGCAGCGCGCCCGCCCAGCCCGGCGGCATGCCGGTCCGTAGCAACCCGTCGTCGACCGCGCGCCCGAGGAATGCCTCGACGCGCTCGACCGAACGCGCGCGGCGCTCACGTAGTGCCGGGTCGGCCGTCATGCGCGCCAGGTCGACCGGCCACGCGCGGTTGACGGCGATGATCGCCTCCGCGTAGCGGTGCAGCGCGACGGCGACGGGAGCCTCGGCGAGGCGGGCGGCGTCGGCGGCCGCCTCGATCGCGTCGAGGCGAGCCGTGTAGATGGCGGCCAGCAGCTCTTCACGCGAGGCGAAGCGCCGGTAGACCGTCCGCCGGTCCACGCTCGCCGCGGCGGCGATGGCGGCGATGCTCGTCGCAGGGTCGTCGTTGAGCAGGCGCGCACCTGTGGTGAGCACGGCCTCGAGGTTGTGTGCGGCGTCGGCTCTCACAGGAGCAGCCTAACAGTGAGGCACGTCGTGGGGAATAAGCGTCGAGCGCGTGGCATTATCAGGCATTAACTGCCACATCCGTGTGGCGCCTAGTTGAGTCACGCTGCACCGAAGGACGCAAATGATCACGTACGACAGCCTCTACATCGGCGGCATCTGGACCGCGCCGAGCGCCGCCGCGCCGACGCTGGACATCCGGTCTCCGCACGACCGTTCCGTCATCGGCCGCGCAGCGCAGGCCGCCCCCGAGGACGTGGACCGGGCGGTGGCGGCGGCCCGCACGGCCTTCGACGAGGGCCCGTGGCCCCGTACCGCGCCCGCCGAGCGGATCGCGGTCATCCGCCGGCTGAACGCACTGCGCGAGGAGCGCTCAGAGGAGATCGCGGCGCTCATCGCCGCGGAGAACGGCTCCGCCGGCTGGTTCACCCGGGCGGGGCAGCCAGGCCT
>DASQPY010000267.1:0-2492 GCA_035643735.1 Actinoallomurus sp.
TCGGGCGACCAGGGGTCTTCAGGCGACGCGGCGAAGCAGGCGTCGGCGCGGCACGGCACCGGGAGCGACCAGACGTCGTCTGCGTCGTCTGGACTCCAGACACTTTTCGTCACCGGCTACGATCCCCGGACCCGCGTGTACGTGGGGCCCGACGGAAAGCGGTACCGGTTGGGCAAGGTCAGTCAACTGACGGGAGACGCTTCATGGCAGACGCTTCTGCTGAGTCCGATCGTCGGCTGAGCACCAGCCGCGGCGGCCGGCTGGGGGCGATGCTCCGCCACCGGCCGCGCCTGAGACGGCCGCACCTGGGTCGGCTCGGGGCCGCGTTCGTGGTGCTCGGACTGGTTTTCGTCGCCCTGACGGTGTGGGCGGGCTTCCTCGCGAACAAGACGTACGCCGCGGAGACCCGCAGGTCCGACATCAGCGCCGTCCAGGACGTCGCCCGCCGGGTCGTCACCCACTTCTACGGGATCAGCTACCAGTCCTTCGACCAGGACACGCAGCGCGTGTACGCCGACCTGGACAGCGCGTTCAAGGCGCAGGCCGTCCAGCAGCTCGGCTCGACCTGGAAGCAGACCGTGGTCGGCAACCAGCTCGTCTCCAGTGCCGTCGTCTCTGCCTCGGGTGTGGTCACGATCAGTTCCAAGTCCGCCGAGGTCATGGTGACCGTGAAGCGCACCTCGCAGTCCAGCCAGGTCAAGACCCCGGTCTCCTCCTGGGCGAGCGCACAGGTGCAGCTCACCAAGCACGGCGACGACTGGAAGGTCTCCGGTATGGGTGGGCTGCAATGACGGTTGCGACTGGACGTACGAGCCGACGCAAGAGCCAGGAGACCGACATGCCGGCCGAGCCGGAGAAGGGCAAGGGCAAGGCCGAGGTGGAGGAGCGGCGGTCACCGGCGACGAAGCTGCTGGCGCTGCTCGCGTCCGCCTGCCTGGTCATGGCCATCGGATGCATCTACCTGTGGCACCAGACCACCCAGGACCGCGCGGTCGAACGCGCCCGGGAGGACGCTCGGGCCGCCGCGCAGTCGGAGGCCAAGGACCTGCTGTCCTACAACTTCCGCACGCTCGACTACGACCTGAGCAAGGCCAAGTCCGAGATGACCCCGGGAATGGCCAAGTCCTTCAGCGACTACTGGCAGATCTTCCGCCCGTCGGTGGAGAAGAGCCAGACGCAGGCCCTGACCCAGATCCAGGTCACCGGCGTAACGGACGCCACACCGACCCGGGTCGAGGTCGTCCTCTTCGTAAAGATGATCTCGGTCAACGCCGCACACAAGGAACCCCAGGTCGACACGTCCTGGCCCCGCCTGGAGATGCAGAAGGTCGGCAAGAAGTGGCTGATCGACGGCCCGCGGATGACCACACCCCCGCCGGCGTCGTCGACCCCGAGCACCCCGGCCCCGTCCAAACCGGCCAAGACCCCGTCCGGAAAGCCGTCTCGCTCGTCGTCCGGCCACTGATCACCGCTGTCGTCGCGGAGCCGCCCCGATCGTCGAGGTTGATGGTGGGGCGGATCCGCGGGAGTCTGCGGATGGACGGCGGCGAGGGGATGACTCGGCAGGCGGCATGGGGCGTACGCCGTTTCAGCCTGCGGCGATGAGAAGGTGGGCGAGCTCCCCGTTGGGGCTTACGCGGTCTCTTCGCAGGAGAAGTCTCCGGTACCGAACCATGTCGTCAGTGCCGACTTGAGCGTGACGAGGACGTGCTCGGCCGGCTCGTCCGGCGTTGTCGCCCAGGCGACGTAACCGTCTGGGCGGATCAGCAGCGCACGTGCGGGTGGGCGGGAGCAGTGGGCCGCGACGGTGTCCACCCGGTCCTTCCATCCGGCCGCCGCTACGAGCAAGTGGGTACCGCCGGAGAGATCGAGCAGGAGTGGCCGGGCGTTGCGCATAAGGTCGGCGAGCCGGACGGGGCCTGTCCTGGTGGTCAGTGCGAGGTCCGGTGTGAATCGTCCGGTGAGGGGGTGGGCTGTGTGATCGTCGTGTTGGGTGCCTGTGGGGTAGCGAATGTCCGCACCGGCCATCAGGTCGGCGATGCGCTGAAGGGCGTCCTTGTCCCCCAAAAGCTCACCTAACACCTGTCGCAGTGCGGTGATCCCACCGCCGGGTGACATGAGAGCCATCTGGGCCTGGGAGTGCGTGGCGACCCGCTCCCCGGCCGGATGCCGCTCGGTATGGTACGTGTCCAGCAGTCCGGGCACTGCCCGGTCCTGGACCTGGGCGGCGAGTTTCCACCCGAGATTGGCCGCGTCCTGCAGGCCCAGGTTGAGCCCGGGCGCTCCGACGGCGGAGTGCACGTGGGCGGCGTCACCGACCAGGAGCACCCGGTCCTTGCGGTAGGTCTCGGCGAGCCGGGTGTCGCGACCGACGAGGCGTCGAAGCAGATGCGGCCCGGGAGCCGGCGGTTCGGTGACCGGAAGCTCCGCACCGAGCACTCGGAGCAGGCCGGCGCACAGCTCGTCCACGGTCATCGGTACCCCGTCGTCGA
>DASQPY010000268.1:0-3611 GCA_035643735.1 Actinoallomurus sp.
CACTCGGCCGGAGGATTCGCCCACCATGCCGTCCTCGCCCGACACCCCTCGCACGGACCCACAGGGCGAGCCGGCCGTACCCGCCTGAGCCACACGGCCCGGCCAACACGGCCCGATGCGGTCCTCCGGAGGAGGACCGCATCATCGCCGTCGTCAGAAAACCGCGTCGAGCGGTGTGGCCAGGGCCGCTCAGGTCAGCCGGTGAGTTTCTCGATGATGAGCTCGCGGGCGCGGCCGGCGTCGGCCTGGCCTCGCGTGGCCTTCATGACCGCACCGACCAGGGCTCCGGCCGCGGCCACCTTGCCGCCGCGGATCTTGTCTGCGACCTCCGGGTTGCCCGCGATGACCTCGTCGATGACGCTGGACAGCTCGCCGTCGTCGCTGACGACCTTCAGGCCGCGCTTCTCCACGACCTCGTCCGGGGTGCCCTCACCGGCGAGGATGCCGTCGAAGACCTGCCGGGCGAGCTTGTCGTTGATGGTGCCCTCGGCGACCAGGCGGCTCACGCGTACGACGTCGGCCGGGGTGACCGGCAGGTCCGTCAGCTCCACGCCCTGTTCGGTGGCGCGACGGGAGAGTTCGTTCATCCACCACTTGCGCGCGGCCGGTGCGTCGGCGCCGGCCTGGACGGTCTCCTCGATGAGGTCGAGCGCCCCGGCGTTGACGATGTCCTGGAACTCCTTCTCGCTGACCGCCCACTCGTCGCGTATCCGTACACGGCGGGCGGCGGGAAGCTCGGGCAGGCCGCCGAGCAGCTCCTTCACCCATTCGCGCGTCGGGGCCATCGGTACCAGGTCCGGCTCGGGGAAGTAGCGGTAGTCCTGTGCCTCCTCCTTGCTCCGGCCGCTCGTCGTGGTGCCGCTGTCCTCCTGGAAGTGACGCGTCTCCTGGATCACGCGCTCCCCCGCGTCGAGCACGGCCGCCTGGCGTTCGATCTCATGCCGTACGGACCGCTCGACCGAGCGCAGGGAGTTGACGTTCTTGGTCTCCGAGCGGGTCCCCCACACGGACGACCCAGAAGGCATGAGCGACACGTTGACGTCGCAGCGCAGCGAGCCCTGCTCCATGCGCACGTCGGACACGCCCAGCGAACGGACCAGCTCGCGCAGCTCGGTGACGTACGCCCGGGCGACCAGCGGAGCCGCCACCCCGGTGTCGGTGATCGGCTTGGTGACGATCTCCACCAGCGGGATGCCGGCCCGGTTGTAGTCCACCAGGGAGTAGTCGGCGCCGTGGATCCGGCCGGTGGCGCCACCGACGTGCAGCGACTTGCCGGTGTCCTCCTCCATATGAACCCGCTCGATCTCGACGCGGTACGTCCGGCCGTCGACCTCGACGTCGAGGTGGCCGTCGACGCACAGCGGCTCGTCGTACTGCGAGATCTGGAAGTTCTTCGGCATGTCCGGATAAAAGTAGTTCTTCCGGGCGAACCGGCACCACTCCACGATCGAGCAGTTCAGCGCGAGGCCGATCTTGATGATGCCCTCGATCGCGGCCCGGTTCGTCACCGGCAGGGCGCCCGGCATGCCGAGACAGACCGGGCAGACCTGGGTGTTCGGTGGAGCACCGAAGGTGGTCGAGCAGCCGCAGAACATCTTGCTGTGGGTACCCAGCTCGATGTGGGTCTCGATGCCCAGCACCGGCTCGTACCGCGCCAGCGCCTCCTCGTACGGCACAAGAGTGGTCACTTCGCAGCCTCCGTGAGGTCTGGGGCCTGGGCCAGCAGCGGACCACCCCAGCGGTCCTGCATGGCCTTCTCCACCGCGGCGCCGACGCGATAGACGCGGTCGTCGGCCAGCACCGGTGCCATGACCTGCAGGCCGACCGGCAGGCCGTCCTCGTCGGCCAGGCCGCAGGGCACCGAGATGGCGGCGTTGCCGGCGAGGTTGGAGGGGATCGTGCACAGGTCGGCGAGGTACATCGCCATCGGGTCATCGGCTCGTTCCCCGATCGGGAACGCGGTCGTCGGCGTAGTCGGCGAGATGAGCACGTCCACCTGCTCGTACGCCGCGTCGAAGTCGCGGGTGATGAGCGTACGGACCTGCTGGGCCTTGCCGTAGTAGGCGTCGTAGTAGCCGCTCGACAGGGCGTAGGTGCCGAGCATGATGCGGCGCTTGACCTCTTCGCCGAAACCCTCGGCACGGGTCAGCGCCATGACCTCCTCGGCCGAGCGGGTGCCGTCGTCGCCGACGCGCAGCCCGTAGCGCATCGCGTCGAAACGGGCCAGGTTGGACGAGCACTCCGACGGAGCGATCAGGTAGTACGCGGGCAGGGCGTAAGTGAAGTGCGGGCAGGACACCTCGACCACCTTGGCGCCGAGCGACTCGAGCAGCTCGACCGTCTCGTGGAAGCGCGCCAGGACGCCGGGCTGGTAGCCCTCGCCGCCGAACTCCTTGACCACGCCGATGCGCAGGCCGTCCACGTCGGCGCGGCGCGCGGCCTCGACCACGGGGGGTACGGGTGCGTCGATCGAGGTGGAGTCCATCGGGTCGTGCCCGGAGAACGCCTCGTGCAGCAGTGCCGCGTCCAGGACCGTACGGGCCAGCGGGCCCGGCGTGTCCAGCGAGGAGGCGAACGCGATCACCCCGTACCGCGAGGAGCCGCCGTAGGTCGGCTTCATGCCGACCAGACCGGTGACCGCGGCGGGCTGGCGGATCGAGCCGCCCGTGTCGGTGCCGGTGGCCAGCGGGGCCTCGTACGCCGCGACCGCCGCCGACGAGCCGCCGGAGGACCCACCGGGGACCCGCGTGAGGTCCCACGGGTTGTGCGACGTGCCGAACGCGCTGTTCTCCGTCGAGGAGCCCATCGCGAACTCGTCCATGTTGGTCTTGCCGAGGATGACCAGGCCGGCCTCGCGCAGCCGTGCGGTGACGGTCGCGTCGTACGGCGGCCGCCAGCCCTCGAGGATCTTCGAGGAGCAGGTGGTCGGCATGTCCTCGGTGGTGAAGACGTCCTTGTGCGCGATGGGCACGCCCGCGAGCGGGCCGAGCGGCTCCCCGGCGGCGCGCTTCGCGTCGACGGCGCGCGCCTGCGCGAGGACGGTCTCCTCATCGACGTGCAGGAACGCCTGGACCGAACCGTCGACCGCGTTGATGCGGTCGAGGTGGGCCTGGGCGACCTCGGCGGCCGATGCCTCGCCGGAGGCGATGAGCGCGGCCAGCTCGGCAGCGGTCTTCTTGATGACGCTCATGATCGCTCAAACCTCCTCGTCCAGAATCCGCGGGACCTTGAAGCGCTGCTGCTCGGAGGCAGGAGCGCCGGAGAGCGCCTGTTCGGGCGTGAGGCAAGGACGCAGCTCGTCGGCGCGGAAGACGTTGGTCAGCGGCAGTGCGTGCGAGGTCGGCGGAATGTCCTCGGCGGCGACCTCCTGGACGCGTGCGACCGCGGAGATGATGTCACCGAGCTGGGTGGCGAGGTGGTCGAGCTCGTCCTCGCGTAGCGCCAGCCGGGAAAGCCGGGCGAGGTGCGCGACCTCGTCCCGGGTGATGGCTCCGCCGGTGGCGGCACCCGTGGCGGCGTGCTCATCAGGCATAGGGAAACCGTTTCTGCGATCGATGGGTCGTCTTCAATCCTAGAGGGCCGAGCGCACCCGCACCGACCGGTTTACCCAG